>CAYLJO010000003.1:0-75948 GCA_964383905.1 uncultured Blastocatellaceae bacterium | reverse complement strand
CCGACTCAGAACATGCGGGTAAGGGTAGAGTGTCGCATTCAGCCGAGAAGCAAGCATACCATCGCCCGGCTTCACGTTTAATCGTGAGTGTCTTGATCCTGCCGTTAACGGGGCGGTGAAGCTTGATTCTTACTTGGC
Source organism: uncultured Blastocatellaceae bacterium (assembly GCA_964383905.1). GTDB lineage: Bacteria > Acidobacteriota > Blastocatellia > Pyrinomonadales > Pyrinomonadaceae > CAYLJO01. The sequence goes on along the minus strand of CAYLJO010000003.1, from coordinate 75,810 downwards.
CGATTTTAGACAGGCGTAACTTGCCGCCCTCAAGCGAGAAGCCGGATTGAGCGTAGGTGAAAGAATCGTACCTATTGTGAGAGCGGAAGCGCGGGAAGCCTGCTTTCTCTCCCCTCTGCACCCGCCGGAAGAAGGCTTGAAAGGCGAGGTCGAGTCTGCGCAACACATCCTGCAAGACTTGGCTGTGTACCTGATTGAGTTCCGGGCGAATCTTTTTAATCTCAGGAAGCTGGTTCTGCTGATCCAGATAGCGGATAGATTTATGCTCAAGGCGGTAGGCATCCCTGCGCTCACACAACCCCGCGTTGTAAAGTTCGCAGCAAAGTGCCAGCGTCTCATTCATGCGCGTCATCTGCACGCGACTCGGATAGATGCGATACTTGAAGGATAGCGGGTGTGTGATCGTCCCCTCAGCCATGTTCTTGTGCTCAATTCAGGTACGGCTCTCTCTCGGCGAGAGCATCTGTGAAGCGCTGTCGCAAGTATAGCACATATTTTCTTGCGTGGGACGTAGCAGAATGGCCTTCGGCAGACAGGCTGCGGATTGATCCCCTTGATCAATCAAAGGGGACTTCTCCGAGGTTTAGTTAAACGAGCACCTGCCGGTCCCTTTGCTGCTAGTGCGCCAGCTTCTTGTAGGGCCCTTGCGCCGTCGCCGGAGGTCCTGCATCGCGTCGCGGCAGATTTTTTGGCGCGTTCGTTCGGCCCGCCACCCACATCACCGAATTGGCTACCAGCTTTTGCATCTGCGGAAGGAAATAGACGGGGTAGGTCTCATGACCCGCACGGATGTAGACGACGCGCCCCCTGCCTTCGCCCCACGTCATAACCTCCCGGTTTCGGTGTCCCGACGGCCACGTCCCTTCAACTACCACGGAATCGGGCTGAGGCACTTCAAAAGGCTCCGTGTAAATCTCTTCATGCGGAATGACGAAATCGCTGACCCCCTTTGCGATCGGATGCCCAGGCGAGACAACCCACATCTGCTCAGGCTGTCCGTCGTCGACGTAGGAACCCCATGAGCCCGTCGCATTGAGCAGCCTCTTCAAAGGCTTCGAGTAGTGCGAAGAATGGAGGGCGATGAAGCCCATCCCGCGCTCCCGTACGTGTTTGACGACGCGTTCCACCGCATCATCAGGCACCTGGTCGTGCTTTTTATGACCAAACCAGATCAGCACATCTGTTTGGTCCAGCACAGCATCGCTGAGTCCCGCTTCCGCATCAGTCAAAGCGGCCGTCTTCGCTTCTATATTCGGGAGCCGATTGAGATAGTCGGCCAGCGCCCCGCTGATGCCGTTCGGGTACACCGCTGCCGGCTCAGTCCGCTCGGACCAGAGTAGCACGCGAATCTTCTTCGGTGCCGCGGTGACGCCGTATGCAGCCAGTAATAAGAGCGCGCCAAGAATGATGGGATTTTTCATCTGTTTCTCCTTCAGATCTGCGAATACGGGGCCGGACGCAAGAAGATGTCGGTGATGTTCGAAACGGTGTCAGCATAAATGGGGTTGGCACTGAGTTTCTTCCACTCCGGGTCATCGCGGAACCGCTCCCAGCTTTTATCGCGCTCCGGCATATTCTCGAAGACGAGCATGTAAGTCAGATTAGGCATTTTCGGCCCGGCCAACGTCTCGCCGAAAAAGACTGGCTGTAAGCCCGTGCGACGAAAAATTGGGATCTCGCCCCCGGCATTGAACATCTCGATCTTCTTTTTGCCCGCTTTCTCACTATGGCTTTCATAGGTGCGAAGCTCAAAAATGCGTGACTTCTTCATAGCCGTCGCGGCAGGCACTTCGAGCCTGGGCATCTTCTCGAAAGCTTGCATGAGCGAGCTCTCCATCCTTATATATCCTGGATCAGATAAAGGTAGATTGAGAAAGGAAGCGCCGGTCCTCTGATATTCGGCATCGGCTGCGAGGCGCGCCGAGGCGGTGGTGAAAGACTCAATGGTCTGATGCGGGATGAGCAGGTAAAGCGTCGGGCTGTTCGGCCCATAGAGCACGTTGAAGGCCCCGACCGGTCTCATACCGTTGCGGTTCATCGCCGGGATGGCGACGTCACGCAGGAAATCGTTGAGGAGCCTTTGCTTTGGGCCGACAAACATGTGATAGAGTCTTAGCTCGTAGTATTCAGGTTTAGGGTTTTGGCTCTTCTCAGCGGGGGCGGAGATACCGCTGATCGGTGTTGATCCGGCAAGGCATGAGGCTGCCAGCGAAGATGTCAGGAATTCTCGTCTTTTCACGTCACCTGCTCCCTTCATCCATATTGACTATTTTGAGGTTAAATATGAATCTTTCTCTGATGCGACTGTGCTGCAGTCTTTCTCTGCTTGCGATGATTTTCACGCTCGGATCCTCCACCGGGAGAACAAAGATGTACTCCGCACGTAAAACTCGCAGGCTGCTCGTCGTGACCGTGACCAAGGGCTATCGTCACAGCTCGATTCCGACGGGCGAGCGCGTTCTCCGGGAGTTGGGCGAACAGAGCCACTCCTACGCGGTGGACTACGCGCGCACCGATGAAGAGCTGGCCGCCAAAATGAGCCCGCAGGCGCTCAAGAATTATGATGCGGTCGCTTTCGTCAATACAACTGGTCAACCGGCGGCTAAGCAGACCGGTAATCCCAAGGATGATGATCCACCCGTCCCTGACCGTGAAGCATTCATGAGCTGGATTAAGGACGGGCACGCCTTCATCGGGGTGCATTCTGCGACAGATACCTTTCATAACTACCCCCCATACCTGGAGATGATCGGCGCGGAGTTTAAGACTCACGGACCGCAGGTCTCTGTCGAGTGTCTGGTCGAAGACATGAACCACCCGGCGACGAAAGATTTAGGAAAATCGGTGACGGTCTACGACGAAATATATCAATTCCAAAAATTCAATCGCGCCGGCGTTCATCAGCTGCTGGCCCTGGACAAGCATCCGAATACGGGCGAACCGGGCTATTACCCGCTCTCCTGGTGTCGCGCGTACGGCAAGGGCCGTATCTTTTACACGGCTTTAGGCCACCGCGAGGACGTGTGGGAGTCCGGCTGGTTCCAGCGCCACCTCCTCGGCGGTATTCAATGGGCGCTCGGGCAAGCTAAGGGCAGCGCCAGCCCGCAAATTAAGTGAATAGATCAGGCCGATTTCTGTCACCATTTACCCACAAGACGCGCTAAACATCGCAGAGCGCCACCGCCTCACGCAGCGACGCCACGGGATCGCGCGTCGGGATGAATTCGTGAGCGACATACCCTTTGAAACCGGTATCCCTAATGGCCGAGCAGATGGCCGCCCAGTTCAACTCCTGTGTGTTATCCAGCTCATGCCGGCCCGGTACGCCGCCCGTGTGGAAATGGGCGATGTACTCATGATTCGTCTGAATCGTCCGGATCACATCGCCTTCCATGATCTGCATGTGGTAGATGTCGTATAGTAGTTTGACGCGCGGGGAGCCGACGGCTTTGACGACCTCCACGCCGAAGGCCGTATGGTCTCCCTGATAGTCCCTGTGGTCTACTTTGCTGTTGAGCAGCTCGACGCAAATTGTCAGGTTGTGATCCTCGGCAACCTTTTTCACCCGGTTCAGGCCGGCAACACAGTTCGCGATGGCTTCCGCCTCGCCCATGCCCCGCCGGTTTCCGAAGAACGTGATCAGGTTCGGCACGCCAAGCTGGGCCGCGCGCGGGATGCTCCTCTCAAAGTTCCTGACAATTCCGTCATGGTTGGCGCGGTCGTTCAGGCCGTCGCGGATCGTCCCCCCGCCCCCGTACCCGAGCGAACAGACCAGGCCGTAGTTTCGTACCATCTCCCACTCATTTTCTTCAAGCAGGTCGACGGCGGTCAATCCCATCCGAGCGACAACCCGGCAGAAATCCGGCAGCGGGATCTTCTTATAGCACCAACGGGCCACCGACTGCTTCAGACCACCTTTCTTAACAACCCGTTGAACGTCTTGCACAGCCCGTCCGAGGCGTGGTGTGATGACCGACGCCAGGGTGGCCGCGCTCGTTCTGATTATTGCCTCGCGTCTGCTCAGTATCGTCATATCGGTTACATCCGTTACGGAAACGGCCTGGCGCTCAGGCGATGTCCGCATTTTGCAGCCTTGACTAGTCCTCCGCAGCGCATTATAAGTTCACCGCTATCAGAACAGCATCATGCGGCGTAACTCCGGGGCTTTTGGCTGGCCCTGAAGCTTAGGCGAGAGTATCACGGACAAAATACAGGAAGATAGAATGATGTCAATCAAACAATTCCAGCCGCAATACATGAAAATCGGTGTTTTAACCGCGGCCTTGCAGGAGTTGACGCCACGGGAAATACGTGACCCCGATCCTGACCGGGCGATTGAGGACTGGGTCGCCTTCGCTCATGATCTGGATGTGGATAACATACAGCTCTCTGCCGCGCTCCATCCCAGCGAAGCGGACGTTCCGGCTGAAGCCTTGCTCGACCCGGTGGCCAACACCCTTGACCTGCGCGAGCACTTCAACAAGGACCGAGCCAAACGTGTGCTGGCTGCTTTAAGCGAATATAAGATAGGACTGTCGGACATCGGCTACTTCGATAACATGCTGCACGAGGACCCGGCCGTCAGGAAGAAGAAGCACGAATTTATGCGGCGGGTCTTTGATACGGCGGTGATGTTGGGCGTGGACGCTGTCTGTGGCTTCGTCGGGCGGAACCAGTCCCTCAGCATGGACCAGAACCTCGAAGATTTCACCGAGAGTTTTGTGCCTTTGCTGAAAGAGGCCAAAGAACGCGGCCTGACTTACCGGGTTGAGCAGTGCCCGATGCCCGGATGGACTACCGGCGATAATTTTCATAATAACATTGCTTATACACCCGGCACGTGGATCGCCCTTCACCGCATCTGCGAAAAGGCCGGCGTGGGCGACCAGTTCCGCATCCACTACGACCCTTCGCACGCGATCCTAATGGGCCAGGATACGCGCTCGATCTTCCAGTATCTGAAGGATACCGGGTACAACTTTTTGATCGGCGGCTTCCACGTCAAGGGGCAGGTCATCGACGCCAGGGGCGTGGCGGCATGGGGGTACGGCGGGCAGACAATCCAGCGCGGCGACTGGATAAACGGCCGGCCGTCAGATAAACCGTCCGATCAGGCGAAAGCATGGTTGAAACAGACGGTGCTCTGTGAGCACGAGCTGCCCGGTACGGCGAAGCATGATCCGCTGGCCTATTTACAGAACCGGACGGTGGATTGGCTGGACCACCAGCTCGCCGCGCGCGAACTCCTCGACCTCCACGTCGCGAACACACACCTGGTCGTGGAGCACGAATACCCGCGGGCAAGAATTCAGGACAAGGAGCGCCTGAAGCCGATCCTCAAAGGCTCCATCGCCTTCACACGTAAAATAGATGAGGCGGCAGCCTGCATGTATGCTCTGCAACACGAGGTGTTGGAGGCCCAGGATATTCCGGTTCAAGGCCGCGGCAGAGAAGCCTACCGCTCGTGAAAGAGCCGGATGCGGGGGTGGAGAGACGCGGAGAGTGGGCGACCAGGGCGACACGGCGATGAATTGTTTTTGTCTCCGTGTCCCCGCGTCTCCGTGTCTCTCCCCCCCCCGCGTCTCTTCTTTCATCCTACCGCTTCCCACTGGCGCGAGGCGGAGGCTTTCTCTATGGCGTCGAGGACTTTCTGGTTACGCACTCCGTCGTCGAAGTTCGGCGTCGGAACCTTCTCCTCGTCAATAGCTTTAAGCAGATCCAGAACTGTGTGTGTGAATGTGTGTTCGTAGCCGATGATGTGGCCGGGGGGCCACCAGCCGGCCATATATGGATGCTGCGCGTCGGTGACGAGGATGGTCCGGAAACCGCTGTCGGGCCCTTCCTCAATGTAGAGCTCCAGCTCGTTCATTCGCTCTAGATTGAAAACGATGCTCCCGCGGCTGCCGTTAATCTCGAAGCGGTTATAGTTTTTGCGGCCCGTGGCGAATCGAGTGGCCTCGATGCTGCCGATGGCGCCGTTATCGAATTTCACCAGAGAAAGCGCGGCATCATCCACCTCCACGGGTGCCATCGTTTGGCTGCCACGCTGGAGGGGGCGCTCGGTGATGAAGGTCTTAAGCATCCCGGCGACCTCTGTGATCTCCCCGACCAGGTAACGCGAAAGGTCTACGGAATGAGAGGCGATGTCGCCAAGCGCTCCCGATCCGGCTTTAGCCTTCTCCAGACGCCAGACGCGCGGGAAAGCGGGATCCACGATCCAGTCTTGCAGGTAAGCGCCACGATAGTGGTAGATCTGGCCAATCCTGCCTTCGTCTATCATCCGCCTGGCGAGGGTGACGGCCGGCGCGCGGCGATAGTTGTGACAGATCATGTGTATGACACCATTGCTTTTGACGGCCTCGAGCATCTTTTCAGCTTCGGCCAGGGTGTTAGCCAGCGGTTTCTCGCAAAAGACAACTTTCTTGGCCTCGGCGGCCGCAATCGCGATGGGCATGTGTGTATCGCCGGGAGTGCAGATATCTATCACATCAATATCCCGTCTTTCGATGACCCGCTCCCAGGAGGTCATGTACTCTTGCCAGCCGAAGGTGTCCGCCGCTCTCTTGACTTCCTCCTCATTGCGGCCACAAATGACTTTCAATACGGGTTCGAAAGGGGTGTTGAAAAAGCGTCTCACCTGCCTCCAGGCGTTACTGTGAGCCTTGCCCATGAACCGGTAACCGATCATCGCGATGTTAAGTTTTTTCATGCTTAAGACACCTTTATAAGCAGTTTCATCAGCCCTCATCAAGGGTACGGGTAAGTACGAATGACGGATTATACTCAAGAAGCTGATTTTGCAACACAACTCCTGAATCCAGTTAAGAATGTCGAAGGGGCGTTTCAACCGGTCGAAGCTGAATGGCAACAAGTGAAGAGCACCGGCATCGCTTTGTGCGACTGCCTTTTTAAAAGCTTGAATTTTTGAATGTTCATACGACTCTACATCCAACAATGCTATAATGCCCCTCAACTCAACCAAGAAAATATGAGATGAAATCCGCTAATCCGCCGAATAAAAGCCGCACGACAATCAGACCTGAATCGAGCCGAGCCAAGACCAAACGTGATCTACCGGACGAGCTGCAGCCCCTTTTTTGGGAGTATGACTTCGAATCGCTATCGTGGGAGCGCGACAATCACTTCATTACCAAGCGGGTCCTCACCCACGGCGGACAGCAGGCGTCCGACTGGCTTCGCGAGCGCATCGGTGACGAGTCATTGAAAGCATGGATTCTGGACAACAACGGCGCTGGCATGGAACCACGGAGACTGCGCTACTGGCAACTAATCCTGGACCTCCCGGAAGAAGAAGTGACCCGATGGATCGAGTCACAATTCGAGACCGTTTGGGCACGGCGCGGCAAATCGCCTCAATAAGGTAGTGCGGTCTGACGAGGATGGCTTTATACACGAAGATTCTTAAGCCCGCTCAGCGAGTAGCGCTTAAGGGCCTTGGCCCCGCAGCTTCGGCGCGGGGCTTTTATTTGGGCGGAGGCACAGCCATCGCCTTGCAGCTCGGGCATCGCCGCTCGGATGACTTTGACTGGTTTACAGCGCAGAGGATCGACGCCACGGACCGTTTGGCCGCAGATATTCAACAAAGCGGGATCTCTTTCATCATTGGAGAATTTGCGCCGGGGACGTTGCATGGGACCGTTTCCGGCGTGCGCACCAGCTTCTTCGAGTACGGCTACCCGCTGCTCGGGGAATTGCTGCGTATACCTGATTTAGGCTGTGATTTAGCGTCGCTCGATGACCTGGCAGCGATGAAACTGGCGGCGATCGCGCAACGCGGGTCAAGGAAGGATTTCCTGGACGTCTATGCCATCGGGCTTAAACACGCTTCCCTCGAGAGAATGATCGAACTTTTGCAACTAAAGTACAGTATCAGCGATCCGGGCCACGCACTTTTTAGTCTGGCATATTTCGATGATGCGGATCAAGAACCCATGCCAAAGTTAATGTGGAGTGTTGATTGGGAAGAGGTCAAGAAAGCGATCCGCAATTGGCTCACAGGCTATGATCGATCGCGCCGGCCATCCGGTTTATCAAGCGCTGGAGGGTAAAGCTTCCACTATCAATCAGCCGTTAGACGAGCATCAGAATCACTGGCGGCACGTGCTTTTAGCCTGGAATGCATGCAAAGGTAAAGATTTATGGTAAGATGGCATCCATAGAGACGTTTAGCTCGCCCTTCACATGAGGGCCGGGTCTGCTTCACCTGATATTCTTTCGGCTATCAGAAAAGAGTTACCGCCTGAGCGAGATCAATAGAGGCCGAAGGTCTGTTTTTTTCGACAGCAAGATGGGACGCGCGTATGAGAGAAAAGATCTATGACGCGATTGTCGTCGGTTCGGGCGCGACGGGCGGTTGGGCGGCGAAGCATCTCGCTCAACGGGGGATGAAGGTCCTGGTGCTGGAAGCGGGCCGGCAGATCGACCCGGCCATGGATTACAAAGAGCACACCTTCCCGTATCAAACCGAGCGGCGCGGCTTCGGCAACCGCGAGGAGATGGATCGCACGCAGCCGATTCAGAGCCGCTGCTACGCTTGCAATGAGTACGGCCACCAGTTCTTCGTCAACGACCTGGAAAACCCTTACACGACCCCGCCCGACAGGCCCTTCTCATGGATTCGCTCGCGACAGGTAGGGGGACGCACGCTGCCCTGGGGGCGGCAGTCTTACCGGATGTCGAACTTCGATTTCAAAGCGGCCAGCCGTGACGGCTACGGCGACGACTGGCCGATCGGCTACGAAGACCTCGCGCCGTACTACGACATGGTCGATAGGTTCATCGGCATCAGCGGATCTTACGAGAAGATGCCGCAGCTACCGGACGGCATCTTTCTGCCGCCGATGGCGATGACCTGCGGCGAGCTCCTGCTGAAAAGAGCGGTGGCGAAGATGGGCGACCCGTGGCGACGTGTGATCATCGGACGCGTCGCCATTCTGACACGGAAGATGCACCCGGGAACGCCGGATGAGCGTGCCGCCTGTCACTACTGCGGACACTGCGACCGCGGCTGCCGGACGCATTCATACTTCAGCAGTGTACACTCGACGCTGCCCTCGGCCGTTCATTCAGGAAATGCCGTGCTCGTGCCGAACGCGGTTGTCAGTCACGTCATTCTCGACAGGAACACCGGAAAAGCTAAAGGCGTCCACTACGTCGATGGGATCACTCGCGCGCACCGCGAAGCCTTCGGTAAAGTCGTGGTGCTCTGCGCAGGAACACTCGAATCAACGCGCATTCTCCTTAACTCCAGGTCCGCAGACGGGGCCGAAGGGCTGGCTAACAGTTCTGGTGTGCTCGGCCATTACCTGCATGATCACGTGATGGGCGGCGGCGCGCGGGGTACGATGCCAATGCTCAACACCAAAGTGCTTGAACAGGACGGGCGCGCCAACGGCATCTACATCCCGCGTTTCCGCAACCTGGACAAGCAGAACGGCAAATACTTACGCGGTTATGGGTTTCAGGGCGGGTCGGGTCAATCGCTTTACCAGCATGCGCGCACGGTGCCCGGTTTCGGCCCGAAGCTCAAACAGTCGGTGCGCGAGGAACACCCTTGGGGTATTAATCTCGGCGGCTTTGGCGAAGGTCTCGCGCGCTTCGAGAACCACGCCCGGATCAATAAGGATGTGGTGGACGCCTGGGGGGTCCCGGTGCTGCACATCGACATGGAATGGGGCGACAACGAGCGCAAATTGGTTCACGACATGGGCGACACCACCGCCGAGATGCTCGAAGCGGCGGGGGCCAAAAATATCACCATCAATCGCGGGCCGATTTCCATCCCCGGTCATGCCATCCATGAGGTGGGGACAGCGCGAATGGGTAATGACCCGAAGAAATCCGTGCTTAACAGGTTCAATCAAGCATGGGACGTGAAGAATCTCTTCGTCACGGACGGCGCGAGCTGGGTGTCGGTCGGAACGCAGAATGTGACGATGACGATGATGGCGATTACGGCACGTGCCTGTGACTATATTGTGGGGGAGTACCGGGCCGGGCGTCTGTAAATGCTTCCGGAGTCCGGGTAAACAATAGCATGAATAGGCGCATGAAGAAATTCCTGCTTAGTCTTGCCGTACTGGTGATCATCTGCCTGCCCGTCGCTGCCGGGGCTCAAAGAAAGCAGGGGCGGGGCAAAGGCCGCCGGCCGCGTAGCTCCGACCGTACCGCGCCCGCCCGCGTCGAGCCAATACGCACTATGCGTGGCAGTTTGTTCGCCAATAAGATTGCGGTGCGGACAAGCGACACCGATCAGCCCAGCTTCGACTATCTCATCAACAGTGTGCGTATTAGCGAGGGACGGGTTGAGTTCCAGGGCACCATCAAGCCCGCCACCTCGAATGTGGGAGAGACGAGCACTGGGACGGCCACGCTCGTCGGAACGTTAGCTAAACTTCGACCGCCTGAGACGAGCGCCGGCGCAAAGGCCACGGGTCAGAGCACGTCTGTGGCGGCATCTGTAGCCGGCGGGCAAAACCCTGTGCAGCAGCAAGGGCGCGAGCCTACCAACCCGGAGAACGCCGCGCAAATTGGGGAGTTGTCGCAGGCGACGCAAACGACGGCGCTCACGACGCAGCCTCCGACGGCGCCCGGAGGTAAGCAACCGGCCGGCACAGCTCTCACCGAGCAAATAACCGAGGCCCCGGTGCAAACACGTGCGCTCGCGACGGCCATCAACGGCGTGACCGGCTGCGAAGTAATGTTTCTGAAGATGCAGTTGCCAGCGCCACTGGCCGGCACGGCACGTACCGGTAACCAAGGCGTGCAGGTCGGTGTTTCAGTTGCCCCGACAGACAACAAGCTGGGTGCCGAGATTAATCAACGCATTTGCGGCGTTGTCCGGGCGCTTAACTCAAATGCCAGGAGTGAGAATATCGAAAGGGAGCTAACCGAGTTAAACCGTGTGCTGAGCAGTAGTCGTTAGTTAGCTACGCAGCTAAGGGTGCGGCCCGATGCTTGGCGAGAGCGAGGATGATGAGGCATCAGATCAGGGTTGAGATCAGGGCGGAGAATACCTTCTGGCACAACGCCGTACTGGTCGAATGGGAATATCAGTTCCCCGGTCGCAAGCTCGTCACAGAGCCGGACGGCAGTTATTTGCTGGACGCAGACTGGTTTGATGACCTCGTGCGCGTCGCGGAGAAGCTCTTCTCAAAAGCGGTGATCGCCCCGGCAGACCCGAGTCGCCGGCAGTGGTTTCGCCGGTTGCTTCCCTACGCCGAGCGGCAATAAAGTGCGCCGGCGGTTGACACTAACAGAGCTATCACAGCAGGTGAGGTTAACAATAATGCCGAACGAAAAGCAGGATTTAAGTCGCCGGAGGGCGCTCAAGATCATCGGGTTTGGGGTAGGGGCGGCGGGCACCCTGTCCATTTATGACAATCCCGTCTTCGGTCAAGAACCCCGGCATGACCATCATGACGCGGGAGAACAAACTCCCTCGAAGCCGAGGCAGCCTCAGCCTTTGCGCTTCTTCAACGCCGCGGAGGTGGCGACCATCGCCACCATTGCAGAGTTGATCATTCCGGCGGATGAGCACTCGCCGGGCGCGAAGGAGGCGGAGGTGCCCGCCTTTATTGATCTGATGGTGAGCGAATCACCCCTGGAGACCAAAACACTGTGGCGCGACGGTCTGGCCTCGGTGGATAAGATGAGCCAGCGCAGGTTCTCAAAGAATTTTAACGACGCTTCACCCAACGATCAGATCAAGCTCTTGACGGAGATCGCCCGCAACGAGTTTAAGCCGACCACGCTTGAGGAGCGTTTCTTCCGCGCCATCAAAAACTTGACCATCGACGGCTACTACACTTCGGAGATCGGTATCCACAAAGACCTCCAGTACAAAGGCAATACGTACCAGAAAGAGTTCAAGGGCTGCACGCACCCTGAGCACCAGAGTTGATACGATCTGTGGCGGGGCGAACCGTTTTGGAAACTACCCTCTGAGTATGCTGTTAATCTCTTTGAGATAGCCAGACGCCGCCACGGCATCAGAATGATCACCGTAAGCGGCGGCAACCAGGTCTGAAAATAGGAGTCGCAGGTCTCGCGCGAGATCATCGGCAGGAGCCAAGCGCGCGTTAAGCTGGACGCCGGTCAGGTCGAGCGGGACTCCCAACGCGCTTCCGTCGAGCGGCTGCAAGCGGAAGTACATGACGCCGACAAACGCGAGCGGCCCGGTCGATTCGACGACCGGGCGCCCCTGCGCGTCGCGTTTCGGTGGTTCAAAAGACTGCAGGCCAGGCTGGAGAGTCGTCTCAGGGCCTGGCCCACTCGGCTGGAGCGCCGTCTCAGGCGCCTTCTCCTGTTCCAATTTCTGCTCCGGCGTGGCGATTTGGGAGGTCTGTTCCGTTCCCTTCGCTAACTGGCGTCGCACGGGCGAAGCGCCGACCCCGCCTTGGGTGGAGATGAGCGTGGCGCGCACGCCGTCTTGCGCGCGCGTCCCCCCACGCACTGAATGGACGCTGAAGCGGCCCACCAACTCCAGCTTGCTGGAGAGAGAGGCCGTCGTCGGCGCGTAAATGAACTGGTATGCCCCGTCCGGCGCTTCAAACTGGCCGGCGAACAGCCGCCCGCGAAGTAGTCCTGTGATGGTGTGCAGCTTGCGCGGAGCGTTGTGCACGGTGGCAGTCCGGGCCGCTTTTTTCCTTCTCTGCATTAACATCTCGACATATCCTCTTACAGGTTCCCCCGTCTGTATTCTTCGGCCAAGTAGTCGCACGCGCGCATCGTCAGCGCGAGGATCGTGAGCGTCGGGTTCTGGTTCGCCGACCCGACGAAAGCCGCGCCGTCGGTCACGAAGACGTTCTTGACATCATGCATCTGGTTAAACTTGTTCAGGACGGAAGTCTTCGGGTCGTTGCCCATCCGGGCCGTGCCGAGCTCATGGATGATGCGGCCCGGAACGGTGAGCTGCCCTCCGGTCGAAACCACCTCGGCGCCCGCCGCGCGCAGAATCTCTTCGCTCGTTTGGGCGGCGTCCTTGGCCATCTCGCGCTCGTTGTCGGAATACTGAATGTGCATCTTGAGCACCGGAATGCCCCACGCATCGACCACACCGTCCGGATCGATCTCGGCATAGTTCTCAAAGCGCGAAAGCATCGCCGCGCGCGTCGTCATGCCGACGGGCGCCGTGTAGTAGCGTCGCACCTCTTTCTTAAATTTAGGCCCGAAGCCCCGAATACTTCTCGCCATGCCGGGAAACATCGAAGTTTCCGCGCCGCATTCAAAGCCGTAACCGCGAATGAACTTCGGGTGGCTGCTCTTTTTGTCGAGGTTGCGGAAGCGCGGGATGAACACGCCCGTGGCTTTGCCGTCCTCGTCGATGGGGTCGCGCCCCGCCAGATTGTGGAAGTAGCCGGTCGCGCCGATGCCGCCGAAATGGTCCACCAGGTAGCGGCCGAGCACGCCCGACGAGTTCCCGAGCCCATTCGGATGTTGGCGCGATTTTGAGTTGAGGAGGATGCGCGTGGATTCAAGTGTCGAGGCGGCGAGGACGATCACCTTCGCATAGGCTTCCATCTCCTCGTGGGTCACGCGGTCAACAAAAGCGACGCCCTTGGCCTTGCCCGTATCCGTATCAACGATGATATGACGCACGACGGAGTTTGGCCTGAGCGTCATGCGGCCCGTGGCGCCCGCATAAGCCAGCGTCGAGACGACCGAATTGAACATCGCGCCGACATCACAACCGTCGGCGCAGTGGCCGCAGTAGTGGCATTTAAAGCGCCCGCGCATGTGGGGCTTGGGCGGCCCCGTCAGCATCGCGACGCGCATCGTGATGGCCCTCCGCCCGGTCTTTTCCGCCCCCCTGCGCAGCAGCTGCTCGCCACAGGTCAGGGGCATCGGCGGCATAAAATTACCGTCCGGCACATGCGGGAGGCCATCGCGGTTGCCGCTGACGCCAATAAACTCTTCGACGCGATCATAGTAAGGTGCGATGTCCGCGTAGCCGATTGGCCAGTCCACGTCGAAGCCGTCGTGGCTCGCCGCCTTCAAGTCCAGGTCGGAGAATCGCCACGAGAGCCGGCCCCAATGTAAGGTCTTACCGCCGACGATGCGCGCGCGCACCCACATAAAGGGTTTGCCGGGATCGGTCGTATAAGGGTGCTCAGTGTCTTTGACGTAGAACTTGCGGCTGTAGTACGAAGCCGTGTCCTGCATCCACTGCTCCTGCTGCTTCCAGCCGGGCGGGCCAAAGCCGCGATACATGACCTGGTAAGGCCAGGCATGGTGTGTGAAGTCGCGGGCCGGATTGACCGGCGGCCCGGCTTCGAGAACGAGTACGTTAAAGCCGCGCTGGGTCAACTCCTTGGCGGCCATTCCGCCCGAAGCGCCCGAGCCGATAATCAAAGCGTCATAGATTTTTCGCTGGCTCAAAGAAATCTCCTGAATATATTAAGGGAAATACGAAATTCGGCGTATAGCCTTGCTGAGATTTCTGCACCCTAGCATATTGACGTCAATGATGGAAGAAGTTTTTCACGGCCCATTTTACCGGACACCCGTTGGGTTCACCGGAAGCTAACCTTGACTTTTTCGTCAGAGCGCAAAATAATTGCCCGGCCATTTCGGTTTGCATTCCCTCAATCTTTAGCGAAAGCAATACGATACTGATCCGGGCACATCTATCCACCCGGACCCGTAGCGCTTACCGCGAGGCTCTAAAACATATCCGATGAGAAGCGCCGGCACCGGAAGAGCGCCCTGTTTACATCTTGAGCCTGAATCCCGCCGGCAAAAGTGAGGAGGTCTGCTTGAGCACACAACACACCAGATCATTTACCGGGCATGACCTACTGCTCATGATCATCGCCTTCTTCGGCATCTTTGTTTATGGATTGCTGGCGGCACTTCCCGGCTCGGTGCTTCCCACCCTCGAGCGTAATCAGTATTTGCCCAGCGATAGTGCGGTCGGTACTTTTTTGCTGATTAATGCGATCGGGGCGGTGCTGGCATACCTTGTGAGCGGCCCCATCATCGACCGCATCGGAAAGAAGTTCGCGCTCGGATCCGGCGCAGTGCTGGTGATCGCAGCGATGATCAGTTTCGCGTTGACGGTGACGAGAGTACATGCGTCGGCGGCACTCTTTCTGATCTTTGGGTGCTCACTCGTGCTGGGCCTGGGGGCAAACGCGATCGTCGCCGCGGGCCACGCGCTGGTCGCCGACGTGGCAGCCAGGTGGCGCAACGCGGCGCTTAACCTGCTCGACATCTGCTTCGGGCTGGGGCTGGCGGCGCTCCCTCTGATCGTGCAGGGTCTTCAGCAGCGTGGCGGATTAGGATTAATTTTCTGGTCGCTGACGGGAGCAGCTATCATCCTGCTGGCGCTGGTGCTTGCCCCCCGGTTCCCGACCCCCATGCACCCTGAGTCGTCTCCCGTTGGCGAAGCGAAAGACCTCTTTCGCAACCGGTCATTCTGGCTTCTGGCGATCGCGCTTTTTATGTATGTCGGCACAGAGGTGTCGGTCGGCAAATGGGTTGTGACGTTCATGGAACGTGACGCACGCATCCTGGCGAGCGAGGGACTGAATACCGCACAGCTACGGGAGGTTGCGCGCACCTCGCCGGAGTCGCTGAGCCGCTTTTTTGAGCAGAACCCCGCCGGCATCGCTGTGGCCACATTTGCGCTGAGGACACTTTCGTTATTTGCCTTTGCCCTCCTGGCCGGTCGCTTGGTATCGAGTCTGTTGCTCGGCGTTTTTCGTGTGAATAGCTTCCTCTTGTTGACAGTCGGCTCATTACTGACAGCCGTCTCGCTCATCATGGCCTTTACCGCGAGCACCCCGGAGACTGTGCGGCTGGGGTTAATTGCGGCCGGCTTTGGGATGGGGCCGATTTTTCCGACGTCGGTTGGCCTGGCGTCGGTGATGATGCCGAGGATTGCCGGCACGGCGATGAGCCTGGTGATGGGTATCGGGTTCGCCGGTCTCCTCCTAATTCCACCGGCGGTCGGCTATATCTCAAGCGCCGCCGGCGGCGAAGCGGGTGATGTTCGCACAGGACTGGTGGCCGTGATGGCGGCGTCTGTCGTGATGCTGCTTCTTCATATCCTTCTCATACTCCGTGAACGCCGCCGGTCGTTCGTCAGCGAAGACGCGCTCGAGATGAGTGCGACGGCCGGGGCGAAGTAGGAAGCAAGGGGTGGGGCCCCCTTTGATTTCAAAGACCTAGGATTCTCTGCGTCCTCAAACCTTATTCTTGTGGGTACGCGCCGTCATCAGGGTTAAAGAGTATGGCCACAAAATTCAAGATTGTAATATTCTGCGCGATCCTATTTTTAATGGTTACTGCCGGCAGCGCCCCCACAGCTAAGCCGAAATGGAAAGTGCTGTTCGACGGCAAATCAACTGACGCGTGGCGCGGTTACAGGAGAGATTATTTCCCTGATAAGTGTTGGGCCGTCGAGAACGGAGCACTCAAAACCGTCGTCGGTTGTGATCGGGCGGATCGGGTTGATGTTATCACCAAAGATAAGTATCAGAACTTCGAATTAGAGCTCGAGTGGCGTGTTGCTCCGGGCGGCAATAGCGGGGTTATCTATCTTGTATCTGAGGACGAAGACCAGACCTGGAAGACAGGGCCGGAGATGCAGGTGCTCGACGACGACAAGCACCCGGACGGAAAGAACCCCAAAACCTCGGCCGGCGCTCTTTATGCCTTGATTGCTCCGGCTAATAAAACTCTGCGGCCGGTGGGGGAATACAATAAGGCCCGTTTGATTGTCAGGGACAATCACGTCGAGCATTGGCTCAACGGGAAGAAGATCGTCGAATATGAATTGGGGAGTGACATGCTGCGGGCCCTGATCGCCGGGAGTAAGTTCAAGGATTTTCCACGGTTTGCTCAGAATAGAGAGGGTTACATCGCCCTGCAACACCACGGCGAGGGGGTGTGGTTCCGCCGAATCAGAATCCGCGCCTTACCCGCGAAGTAAACCCCAGGCTTTGGTTGGGAATCCGATTAACTTCGTCTGGATTGATGGCCACGTCGGGGCTCATGCGTGGAGCATTGCCGTCGATTGAAAGGCTGAGGCTGACCACCATAGACGAAATCACACAGCAAGCTTCGGCCATTCGATCAAAGCTTTAAGGCACAACTTCACGGACTGTTGCCAAGTCTTCTATTACCTGGCGCCGAGCGCCTGCTTGCAGTAATCCAGGCACCGCTTGAGCTCTTCGACCGTATCCTTACCATCATACTCGTACTCGAGATTAGCCGGGATGGGCCACTTGTATTGGCGCAGCAGGGCGAGCACCTCCTTGATCGGCGTATCGCCCTGACCGAAAGGCACATTCGGGCCTTGGTTGCGTTTGCGGTCTTTGATGTGCAGCGTGACGATCCGGTCGTGATGCTGGCGCAGGAACTCGACCGCATCGAAGTTGGCGGCGGTGAAATGGCCGATATCGAGGTTGATGGCGATATAGTCTGAGACGCCCTCCATGGCCCTGACAAAGCTATCGGGGGTGGAGATTTCGTTCGGGTTATCGACGTTGGAATGGTTGTGTAGGCCGATGCGCATCTTGTGACGTTTGGCGACGGGGTCAATGCGCCTGGCCGTGCTGACGTTAGAGGAAGAGGTCATCACACGGACGCCGAGCGCTTTGGCCATTTCGAAGCCGCGCTCGATCTCCGCGTCGGTGAAGTCATCACGGATGCTCAAGTTATAAGCGTAGAGCTCTACGCCCGCGCGGTCGAACTTTGCGCGCACGGCTTTAAATTCATCCAGCGGGACGCTCAAGCGCCACCGGCGAAGGGCCTCGCGCGACTCCAAAAGGTCTTTCGGCTCGACATGGTTCGACCACAGCTCACAGCTACCGAGACCGACTTCCACCATCGCCTTAATCGCGTCGTCGAGCGACCGGTCGCGGAAGCTATAGCTCTGCACGCCGACCTGCACGCCGTTAAATCGAGACTTGGTTCTCTTCGTTTCGCTCATACGATTGGCCGGAAACACGGTCGCGGCGAGGCCGCTCAACGCCAGCTTGCTCCATTCTCTCCTCGTCAGCTTAAACATAACATTCCCCTCCCATCAATGTCTCAATTCTGAGTCTGGTATCACAGTACATCATGAGTTATATTTCCTCCCGAGGCAGTTATCCCTTCCTCGAAGGGGTAACTAGTAACTGAAAATTAAGCGTGTGTAAAGATTGCTAATGATTTCGCCCCGTCTCCTGACTGCATCCTTCATTCTACTGATCGCCTGCTCTGCTAAGTTATATGCGGCTCCCTTAAATTACACAAGATGCACAGGTAATCAACTTACGCTTAACAACAGCCAATTCAGTGCGCCGCTCAGCCTGACGCTCAAGGACGGAAGGCTCCAGGTACGAACGCCGGCCGGGATCGCTCTCACGGAGATGAGGCTGCGCCTGCGCTTAGGTGACGGGTCATTGCTCGCAGGCGACCTGCAGCCCGCCGGGCAGGATAAAGCGACTGACCGGGCAGGATCGTACGAGCGATTCCAGTATCGCCTAAACACGAATGCGCAGGGCCAGCCTTCTCAGGCCGGTGCCGTCAATGCCATGCTTGAACTGCGGCACTATCTCCGGCCGGATGTCATTGTGGCATCACTGGACTACGCGGGCCCTCACCTGGCGCCAATATCCGGAATCCAGGTTCTGATGCGCTTAGAGAGCTTTGCCCGCGGGCTGGCTATCAAGCGGCTCAAGCTCTACTGGACGGCCCCGGTTTTTACCTCCGACTACAGACTCTTACCCGCCTCAAACCAGCTTTTGTTATGGCGGCAAATGCAGGGGGATAACTATCACCTGCTGGTCCCCCTGGCCGGCGGGGGGATGATCGGCGAGCTGGGCGTCGAGGGCCTCGAGGATCGTTATGAGTTTCGCATCGCCTCCTCAAGCTACGACCCGAGCCTCTCGCCGCGTCTTGTCCCGCTCTTTGCATATGCCGCTTCGAACGACCTCTACCGCTTACCTAATGACACCTATAAAGCGGCGTTCGCCGCGAGTAATCAGTACGGGCGCCTGCGCTGGGAGAAGGGCTATCCGGAGGTCTTCCGCTGGCTAGGCTGGTGCTCGTGGAACACCTACTACCACGCGGTGTCGGAGGAAAAAGTTCTTAACAGTATCCGCTCGCTCCACGACCGTCACGTTCCCGTAGGCTTCGTGCTCGTTGACGACGGCTGGCTCACCATCAATAACGATAAGCTCGCCGGCTTTGATGCAGACTCCAGGAAGTTTCCGGGCGGCCTTGCCGGGCTGGCTAAGACACTGCGTGAGCAGTATCGCATCCCCCACGTCGGCATCTGGCACACCTTTCAAGGCTACTGGTCGGGGGTGGACCAAAATTCCGAAATCGGCCGGACTCATAAGCTCTTCAACGGCGTCGCCGGGAGAGACTTGCCTGATCCACGCGACGGGGGAGGGGAGGGTTTTTACGCAGACTGGTACAGCCATTTAAGGGAGTGGGGTATCGACTTCATTAAAGTCGATAATCAGGCGAGCAATGGGAGGTTCACTAACGGGCTCCTACCGCTGTTCACCTCCGGGCGCGGTGAGCAGCGTAATCTTCAGGAGGCGGCCCAGAAACATTTCAGTGAAAGGGTCGCCGGTGAGCCGCGCGTCCCTTCCGGGCTCAGCGTGATCAACTGCATGGCGATGTCGCTGGAAAATGCATTCAACTGGCGTCTCTCTAACATTACCCGGAACAGTGATGATTACCTGCCTGACAGCCCGCAGAATGCCAAGGAACACGTCTACCAGAACGCCTATAATGCTTACTGGACCTCAAACTTCGCCCACCCCGACTGGGATATGTTCCAGACTCATGACCCCAATGGTGAATACCATGCCGCTGCACGGGCCGTGAGCGGTGGGCCCGTTTATTTTACGGACGAGCCGGGCAAGGAGCGCCCAGAGCTTTTGCGCCGCCTGGTTTTTTCCGACGGCCATCTGTTGATGCTCGACGGGCCCGGACTGGTAACACGTGATGAGGTGCTGACCGACGTCGCTCTCGAGCCTATACCGCTGAAAGTCTTTGGCCGGATCTCGCGCCCCGGCACGTCGGCCGGGATGGTCGCGGCATTCAACGTCAACAAGAGCGCGCACAATGTCGCGGGCGCGCTCAGTGCGGCTGATGTCGAGGGCCTTGCCGGCTCAGGAGAAGCCGCACCACCGCCGAGGGTAGCCGTCTACCGGCGCAGCAGCGGCCAGGTAACGTTGCTCGACACGCGGCATCCCACCCTGCCATTCAGCCTCGGCGAGTTCGGATTTGACCTCTTCACCTTAGTGCCGGTGGACCAAGGCGCCGCGGTCTTCGGACTGCTCGATAAGTACCTCGGGCCGGCCGCGATTATCTCTCAGAGCCGGCCAAGGGGTCAGGTTCTAGTACGCCTACGCGAAGCAGGAGATTTTGGCGCGTGGCTAAATCGTCCTCCGGCAAGGGTGGAGATTAACGGGCGAGGGCTGCCGTCCGCGGCATATAGCTACAGTCAAGGTCTCTTGCGCGTCCCGCAATCCAGCTTCGGCAACCGAGCGGGCGAGATCGAGCTCCGCATTCTCCTCGCATCACGCTAGCGATAACCGGCACGCCCCGTCCTGTTAGCCTCAAAGTTTAGTAGTTTATTGAGGACCTGTTCGGGGTAGCCGCATGGTGGAGAAATTGCTCATAATCTTCGCTCGCCTCTAATTAATTTTCGCGAGTCAACCACCGTCGTCTACTGAACCCTTACCGGATCGAGTTTTGGCGAAGGACAGGCAGCAAAACCTTTGACTTTTCGGCCCACTCTTATAAAATAAGGCCCACGACGAGATCTGAGCATCCGGTAATAAGTCAAAGACCTCTTTCATTCTGCTCTGCGGTTTGCCCCGAGTGAGCGCGCAGGCTCTCCCACCCCGGCCCGTCAGGGATTTGGTCCCCTGTGCCGAGATCGGATGCACGTGTTACATCTCCGATAAAGCAGAGTTTTCAGTAGCATCATGGGCACTTATCAAAATCCGGAATTACTGTCGCCAATAACCAAAGACCGCCGTTACACAGCACGACAAACAAAGCATCTGCCGTTCAGCATCGCAGGATCTGCCAGCCATCAACCCGCCAAAATATCAGACGACTCCTCAGGCATCACGGGATTTACACAAGATATTAGTTCTCAAGGTTTAGGGCTTGTCGTCGCATCAACTGATGGGATGACCGATCAGAGGATAAATCAAGAGGATCTCTTGCGGATCACTTTTACGCCTCGAACAGGCTCTTTTGAAGTGCATGCCAGGCCCGTGAGGATCCTACCGTACACTGAAAAGGGACGGACGGCTTACCTCATCGGCGCGCGCATCGCAGCGATCAGCGACTCAGAGCTTTACCGGGAAATCCTCGGCGGTGATGACTCCGGCGATCCCTCCGCCCCTTTGATTCACAAAATGTTTGAGGCTCAAGTTAAACGCACACCCGATCGTGACGCGGTGGTTTTTGAGGCGAGCCGCTTAACCTTCGATCAGTTGAATCGACGGGCCAATCAATTAGCTCATTCGTTACGGAAAAGGGGGGTCGGCCCCGGCACCCTGGTAGGAATCTTCATGGAGCGCTCACCGGAAACGATCGTCGGTATGCTGGGCATCCTTAAAGCTGGCGGGGCTTATGTCCCAATGGACCCCTCGTATCCGGGCGAGCGGGTGGCTTTCATGCTTGAGGATACACAAGCCCCTATCATGTTAATCCAGCGGAGACTCCTTCCGAAGCTCCCCCCGCACAGGGCGCAGATCATCTGTGTCGAGACGGACTGGCAGGAGCTTCTTCTGGAGAGCTCAGAAGACCTTGATTCTGAGGTGGAGCCGGAAGATTTGGCTTACGTGATTTATACCTCAGGCTCGACCGGAAATCCTAAGGGAGTGATGATACCGCACGGGGCCGTTTGCAATTACCTCTCATGGATGATGGAGGCCTTTCCTCTGAATGGATCGGATCGGGCCTTGCAGAAGGCGCCTTTCACCTTCGACGCATCGGTCTGGGAATTTTACCTCCCCCTGGTTTCAGGGGCACGGCTGGTTTTAGCCAGACCGAACGGCGGGCGTGACAATGATTACCTCATCAAGTTGATTGCTCAAGAGGGAGTCACGATCAGTCAGTTTGTACCCTCATTGCTGCGGTTATTCCTGGAGGGGCGCAACCTGGAAGGCTGCCATTCTTTAAGACGTGTTTTCAGCGGCGGCGAGGCCCTCCCCGTAGACACTCAAAGACGTTTCCTGGAGAGGCTACCTCAGGCCGCCTTATACAACCTTTACGGGCCGACTGAGACTACGGTCTATTCAACCTACTATTTTTGCCGGACGACAGCCGATCAAAGGTCTGTGCCCATCGGTAAGCCGATCAAAAATACCAAAATTTATTTGCTCGACCGAAACCTGCGGCCGGCTCCCATGGGGATGGCGGGCGAACTACATATCGGCGGCGCCGGCTTAGCCAGAGGTTATCTCAACCGCCCTCAGCTGACGGCGGAGAAATTTATCCGTAACCCTTTCGGCGCTGGGCCGGAAGAACTCCTTTATAAGACCGGCGACCTGGCACGCCACCTCCCCGACGGGGACCTTGAATTCTTAGGGCGCGTGGACCAGCAAGTAAAAATTCGGGGCATTCGCATAGAGTTAGAGGAAATTGAGCTGACCTTGAACCGGCACCCGGACGTCAAGGATAACGTCGTAACGGCCAGGGAGGGCGACCACGGCGAAAAACAGTTGGTGGCCTATATGGTCCCTCGATTAGGGTCGATGCCGACCGCCAGTGAGTTACGTACATACCTCAGAGAGAGATTGCCTGATTATATGCTGCCCTCGGCATGGGTCGTGATGGAGAGTCTGCCGTTAACACCTAACGGCAAGATTGACCGCCGGGCGCTTCCTCCCCCTTCGAATCAAAGGCCCTTACTCTCACAAGCTTACGCCGAGCCCCGCCATGAAATTGAGGATCGGTTAAAGTCGATGTGGGAAGAGCTCCTACGGGTCCGACCCGTTGGCGTGAGGGATAGTTTCTTCGAGTTGGGGGGAGACTCCCTCCTGGCAACGCAGTTGCTCGCCCAAATCCGGGAAGTGTTTGGCAGGACTGTTCCGCCATCAAGCTTAATTCAGGAAGCGACCATTGAGTATATCGCTAAGATCATCAGTTCGCCGAGTGATGAAGACCAGTTTACCTCCCTGGTCGCGATTCAATCTGAAGGGACTAAACGCCCCCTTTTCTTCGTCCATGGGCTTGGAGGCGAGGTCCTCGGCTACAGGGCATTGGCCAGGCATTTAGGGAGCGACCAACCTTTCTACGGGTTGCGCGCCCGCGGGCTTGATGGGGCGCTGAAACCGCTCACCGACCTCCCATCTATCGCAGCCGGCTACATTACAGAGATCCTGAGTGTCCAACCACAAGGCCCCTTCCTCCTCGGCGGCTACTCCTCCGGTGGGGTCATCGCATTTGAAATGGCACAACAACTTCAGGCCGGAGGTCATCAGGTGGTCTTCCTCGGGATTTTAGATGAAGAAGCCCCCGGACCGGAGGGCCAGAGTAACCGGGGCCCAGGCTTTGCGGTCCGTTTCATGCGAGATTTACCCTACTGGTTTATGGATCACGTGGCCAAACGCCCCGTCGGGGATGTCGTCGCGGATGTTCGCAGGCATGTCAGGAAAATCAGTAAGAGGACGGCCGCGGCGGTTTTCAACTCACGTACCCCTGAATCTTTCCAGGTTGATGTCTACGATGAGCTCGATCTGAGTCACCTCACGGAGCACGGCTTAAGGGTGGCCGAAGCCCACTACGAGGCTCTGACCAACTACAGACCGCGGGTGTACCCGGGGCGTATCACACTTTACCGCACGCGCGCGGAGCCGTTGTTTTGCTCCCACACAACCGATAAAGGGTGGGGAAAGCTGACGTCGGTCGGGGTAGACCTGATTGCTGTCCCGGGTAATCATGCGAATTTATATCAAGAGCCGTATGCGCAGTTCCTCGCCCAACAGATGAAAATTGGCTTAGAGAAATGTAACAGCGGGTTATCAATACCCTGACGAAGGGATCGCTTTAGCCCGCATGATTCTCGGGTCGTGTCGCAAAAATTTTCACTGCACACGAGTTGTGGTGTGCCAACCGGCCACGTGACGCCAAGCCAAGGCCGCCGAAAATTTTGCAACCCGACCGGGAAAAGTTACACCGCATACGCATCAGAAGTAGAACTTAAATCCGAGTTGGATGTTACGCTGGATGTTGCGCTGCCCGTTGTTTGGGTTCAGGATCCCGAACGTATTGCTGTTCGCATTACCCGAGTCGGGGCTGCCGAAGAGCGGCGTGTTGAACGCGTTGAAGGCTTCCAAACGGAACTGGAAGCGGAGACGCTCGGAGAAGATGAACGATTTGTTCAGCGACATGTCGAACTGCGGCGCTGAGGGCTGCCGCAGGTTGCTCAGACGGAACGGGATGGTGCGCAACGTGTTCGCCGCGCGGATCGCCCACGCCGGATTAGAACAGGCTTGCTGGACGCGCTTACCGTTAGCATCAGTCACAAATTGCAGGCTTGTGCCGTTAAGCTGTCGCACGCAGTTGTTAAAGTAAGACCCCGTAAAACCGGGAACGAACGGATTGCCGATGACCGGATTAGAAATTCTCGGGTCGGCGATCAGATCAACGTTTCCCGGCAGGTTAATCGGGACGCCCGTGCGGTAGCTGGCGATAATGTTGTACTCGAAACCGCCGAGCAGCATGTTCAAGCCCCGCCCGGCGCCGCCGAAGAACCGTTGCCCGCGGCCGAACGGCAGTTGATAAACGGCGCTCGCCACGAAGACGTGCGTGCTGTCGAAATCAACGACCGATTTCGTCGGCGCGGGGTCTTGGTCGTTCAAAAAACCGAGCGCGCCGATGTTCTTCGAGAAGGTGTAGGAGATGACGCCCACCAGGCCCGAACTGAGGCGCTTTTCGGCGCTGGCCTGGAGCGAGTTGTACCAGAGCTTGCCGACGTTCTCACCGGCAATCGTCACCGTGCCGAACTCCGGGAACGGCAGCTGCAGCAGCCGCCGCGGAACCGTCGCGGCATTCAAAGCCGCGTTGCCGGGAATGAGACCGGCGAACGGGTTCGCCACGTTCGCGTTGAAGAAGGACGGGTTTTGCCGAAACTGCGCGAGTTGGGCGGCCGAAAGGACGTTAAGGTTGCGCCCGCCGGACCCCTGAGCGTCACCGGTCACGATGCCGCGGGTGCGGCTGCCAACGTAAGAGACATCCAGTTTGATGCGGAACGGCAATTCGCGCTGGACGCCCGCCGAGAACTCGTGAATGTACGGGATCACGCGGCCCGGGTTCATGAAAATGATGCCGCCGCCGAGTTGCGTCAACTGCCCGAGCGACGATCCCACGGGTTGGGCCAACCCGTTCGGGTAAGGGTTAGTCAAAGCGTCGGCGCGCGGGATGAACTGGTTGACGCCGCCGCCCGTGAGCGTCCCGGTGTATGTCGTGGTGACGCTAAAGCCGGTCGAGCCACCGTATTCGGCCGACGGGAAGTAGAAGAGTCCGTAGCCGGCGCGTAGCACCGTCTTCGGGTTGAGCTGGAAGGCGACGCCGATGCGCGGCTGGAAGTTATTGCGGTCAGGGTTGAACGCGCCGCGCGGCTGCCCGCCGACACCCGCGAAGAACAAGCCGCCCGTCAGGTTGGCGCACGTGGGGCAATCCGTGGGCGAAGCGTTCTTCACGGCGGCCGCCAGCGGGTTGGCTTGATTGATGGCGAAGCCGCGATTCTGACGGTTGTAGCGCTCGACCGGCGGCTGTTCGTAGTCGTAACGCAGGCCCAAGTTCAAAGTCAATCGCGGTGAGATCTTGAAATCGTCCTGAACGTAGGCGGCGTAATAGCCCCATTGGAAAGTGAGCGCCGAAATGTAGTCCAGTTGAGTGTTCGGGGCATTACCGTTGCAGCCGGCAGCCGCCGACGGGTAGCCGAGCAACAAATCGGCGATCGCGCTGCCACCGGTCGAGCCGAAATTCCGCGGGTCGCGCGCGGTGAACTCGTTGCTGAAACAGAAAGCCCCGCCGCCCCACGTGAACGAGCCGCCCGATTGGTTGATCTGAAATCTGCGGTATTCGCCGCCGAACTTGAACGTATGTTTGCCCCTGATCTGCGTCAGATAGATCGGCAGGCTCCAGGTATTGGTGATGTTCGAGTTCGGGTTGCGCGGGCCGAATTCAGGAATCGAGCCGGCGGGGTCGTTGAACGTGATGCGCGGCACGATCGAGATCGGGCGGGCGAGCGAGAAAGATGGCGGGAAGCCCAACTGCGTGGCGTCGAAAGGCGAGGAGCTTTGGCGGAAAGCCGCTTGGACGAAGCGCGTGAAAGCGAGGCGGACGTTCAAAATCGAGGTCGGCGAAAGCGTCGTCACCGAGTCAACGACCGCGCCGTAGTTGAGGCGCACGAGCGGGTCTTGTGCGTCCAGACCTAAACCGACGCGCGCGTTGCTGCCGAAGGCGAACTGGTCGCGGCGGTTGTTCACAAAACGGAAGAACATGTGCTCACGACTACTGAACTCGTGGTCCACGCGGGCGATGTATGAGTGGAATTTGTCGGTTCCGAGAGCCGGACTGAGGTAAAAGTTTTGGAAGCGCAGGGTCGGCGCGCCCGTGTTCGGCTGCGAGAAGCCGTTGACAACCGCTTGCCCGATGGGGTTGATGCGGCTCACCGGAATCTTGTTGCCGGGGAACGGCTGGCGCGTGCAATTACCTGCGGCGTCACACGTCGTCGTCAGCGGATCATAGATCGTGATGCCGGATTGGGAGAAATCGCCCTGCCGCTCTAACAACGTCGGGACGGAACTGAAGCCGGGTTGCGGGGTCGCCTCCTTGTAGTTCTCGAAGTTGAACAAGAAGAAGGTCTTGTTCCGGTTGCCGATGACCGGACGGCCGCCCTCGCCGAAGCGCGGAAGAAGGACGGGGCCGGAAATTACAAAGCCGTATTGATCGAGCTTGTGGCCGCCGAGATTCTGCCCCGTCACCTGGTCTCTGGCGAAGCGCGGGGCGGCTTCCTTCCCGGCGAAAGGACCGGAGGCGAGCGTGCCTTGCGCATTGCTGGAGAAGGGGTTTGCGTCTAACTGGTAGCGGCGCGCGAATTCATAAACCGAGCCGTGAAAGTCGCGCCCGCCGGGCTTAATGGTGATGTTGACAATGCCGCCGCCCGTGCGCCCGTACTGTGCGTCATAGGCGTTGGTTTGCACCTTAAACTCCTCGGTCGCGTCCACGGTCGGCACAAACGCGATGTTGTTGCTGCTGCGCGTGCGCTGGGCGTCAACGTCGGTGTCGG
Source organism: uncultured Blastocatellaceae bacterium (assembly GCA_964383905.1). Lineage (GTDB taxonomy): Bacteria > Acidobacteriota > Blastocatellia > Pyrinomonadales > Pyrinomonadaceae > CAYLJO01. The sequence goes on along the minus strand of CAYLJO010000003.1, from coordinate 48,521 downwards.
AGTTGTTCGGCGCGCCGTCGAGCAGGAACTCGTTGTGGCGGTTGAGTCCGCCGTTGACCGAGAAATTCACGTTGTCGCCGTTATCGAAGGGACGGATGAACTGCGGGTTCCCGTTAAACTGGACGCCGGGCGAGAGTGTGGCGAGGTTGAGTGGGTTGCGTCCGTTGAGCGGCAACTCGTTGACGCGCGCGTTCTCAATCACCTGGCCGCGTGAGGCAGTGTCCGGCTCAAGCAGCGGCGCCTCAGAGTTAACCAGGACCGTCTGCTCCACCTGACCGATCTCCAACTTCACATCCATGGTGGCCTTATCGGCGGTGTGCAATTCGACAATATCGCTCTCCGCCTTTTTAAAATTTGGTGCCTCGACCGTTACGGTGTACTTTCCCGGCTGGAGGAAGGGCACAGTGTAGTTACCATCATCTGAGGTGGTGGCGGTTTTCTCTTCGTTTGTTTGCTGATTCCTGGCCGTCACCTTTGCCCCGGCAACCGCCGCACCGTTGGGGTCGGTGACCCGTCCGGTCAGGGTGGCGCGGAATTCCTGCGCGAAGCCTGAAACCCCTAAAGCTAATATAATCCATACGAGTGTCGGCACTCGCCGGCAGAAATTACGCTTCATAGAGCCCTCCTTAATGAGAATCAAAAGGTGTGACGGTTTTCCAGGATCTTAATGATGACTTTGGCAGAATTACCGCGCCGCTGGGTCACGCAAACCCATTTCGGTCAGAATGGCGCGATAGTATAGGCAAGGTCAATAAAAGGCAAGATAATTTTCATTTCGAGATAAATTTAGAAATCCGACGACCCTTTTTTGTCTGCTTTTGATTACTTGCTGCACGTTAACGCCTCCGGCTTCACCCTCAATATCTTGCTGAGACTCTTATTTGATTTTGCCAGGCCCCCACAAGGCGCGTCCGGGCTTAGCACCCGTATGCTCGCCGCCTCTGAGCACCTCGACGCCGTTGACGAAGACGTCGCGGACGCCGACGGCGTACTGGTGCGGGTTCTCAAACCTGGCGCGGTCGGCGATCGTCTGCGGGTCAAAGACGACCACGTCGGCGAACATGCCTTCCTTGAGGAAGCCTCGACGGTCCAGCCCTAGATTCGTCGCGGGCAGGCCTGACAGCCGCCGCACCGCTTCAGCCAGTGGGATGATCCTCTCCTCGCGCACGTACTTGCCGAGCAGTCGCGCGAAGTTGCCGTAGGCGCGCGGGTGGGTGGAGGATTTGCGGAACACGCCCTCCGGGGCCATTGACGCGGCGTCTGAACCGAACGAAACCCACGGCCGGCGAATCTGCTTCTTGATGTTCTCTTCACTCATCATGAAATAGACTGTCCCGATGCGGGAGCGGTCCTCTAAAACTAAGTCCATGATCGTTTCAACGGGGTCGCGGCCCCGCGCGCGGGCAACTTCGGCGAGCGTCTTTCCGGTGAGTGGCTTCAACGCCTCCGATTTGAAGCTCACGAGCAGGATTCGATCAGGCGAACCGGCGAGCAGGTAAAGGTTCTCCCACTCGTCCGTCGGCGTGCGAATCGCGTCGGCGATCTTCTTTCGCGTGGCCGGGTCTTGCAGCCGCTTGTAAGCGGCTGCCGGGCCTCCGTCAAAAACCCACGGCGGCATTGAAGCGTCAAGCCCCGTTGCGCCCGCCGTGTACGTGTACATGTCGGCGGTGATTTTCAGCCCTTTGCGATGAGCCTCTTCGATCAACGAGATCACCTGATCCATCTTGCGCCAGTTCGATTCCCCGGATGCTTTCAAGTGATAAATCTCGGCGGGCAGACCCGCTTCGCGGCTGATGCGAAGCGTCTCCTGGACTGCTTCGAGCAACTGATTGCCTTCGCTGCGAATGTGGGCAGTGTATTTGCCTCTGTACCTGGCGGCGACCTTGCACAGTTCGATCAACTCGTCCGTCTTGGCAAAGAACGCGGGCGGGTAGATCAAAGCCGTGGTGACGCCGAGGGCGCCTGCTTCCATCTCGCGCCGCACAAGCTCACGCATCTGTTCAAGCTGCTCCGGCGTCGGTGGTTTATCTTCGAGCCCGATGACGTATTCACGAACGGTGGGCGCGCCGACGAACGACGCGACGTTCTGAGAAATACCACGCTTTTCGAGCCAGGTAAGGTACTCCGCAAGCGTCGTCCAGGGGATGTCATACTTCACGTCGCCCTGGGCGGCGAGGCGCCGCCGCTTCATCTCGTCGCTGAGCGGTCCCATCGAACCCTCGCCGAATATCTGAGTGGTGATGCCCTGCTTTATCTCACTCATGGAGCGGCCGTCCACGATCAAAGACGTTTCTGAGTGAGACAGCATGTTGATGAAGCCGGGCGCGATGGCGAGACCGCGTGCGTCAACAAAGCTCCGGGCGCTCGCGCGTGAGAGATCGCCCACCGCCGCGATGCGGTCGCCGCGAATACCCACGTCGGCACGCTTGGGCGGGCCGCCCGTCCCATCATAGACGGTGCCGCCCCTGATGATCACATCAAAGGATTGAGGTGCTGATTCAGGTCGCCGTCCCTGTGGGGCTGCTATCAGCGGCAGAGCAAGTATGAGCGTCAGAGCCAGGAGCTTTTGTAGGCCAATGGTTACAGATTTGCGCATCAATTTCTCTCCACCTATCTTCGTCCAGATTCGATCACCCGCACAGTCATATTCCACATGCGTCCAGACTTTCAAATGCGGTCCATCAGCCACACCACACACGTCGCCACGATTGCGGAGCAGCCCTCTGACTTGACATGGCTGTGCGGCGGGTTTGAACAGATCCGCCGCACATTGAAGAGACCTACGGTCAGCTTCCGGAACGGGCCGCCGAACTCCTCCGGCTCTTGCCCCTGGAAGTTCACCTTCAAAGAGTACGCGAACTGTCAAACCCATCCCGAGTCGTCAGCGAGCCGCGCGGGCGGCCACTCGCGCGGCGGCGGTATCGCCATCACCGCCGCGGCGATTCTTCCACAGGCACCGCGATGTAGGACGCATACGGGCCCGAGCGGAACACTCGCTGGGTCGCTGGCTGAAAGTCTGACTCTTTCGCCAGGAAGATGTTCGGCACATATCGCTGGGGGTTACGGTCGATCACCGGGAACCAGGTGCTCTGCACCTGCACCATGATCCGGTGTCCCTTCAGGAAGACGTGGTCGTTGGCGGGGAACCCGATCTCGTAGCGCGTCACCGCATTCGGCACGATCGGTTCTGGTTTCTCGAAGCTGTTGCGGTAGCGCCCGCGCAGCACGTCGCCCGCGATCATCAGTTCGTAGCCGCCCATCTTCGGATCTGGCGCGTACTTCTCCGGATAGACGTCTATGAGTTTCACGACCCAGTCGCTATCCGTGCCTGTAGTCGACGCGAAGAGGTGGGCCACGATCTTTCCTGAGACGACGACGTCATCCCTGAGCGGGTCGCTCACCCACGTGAGCACGTCGGGCCGATGATCTACGAAGCGCTGGTCTTCGACCAACCACGTCGTCCACCCCGAGCGCACCTCAATCGGGCGGTGACGATAAGGGACGGGGTTGGCGGGGTCCGAGACGTAACTGTCGAACGCCCGACGGGCGGTGGCGGGCGGCGGGTCGAACGACAGCTTTCCGCCCGCCTGGAAGTAGAGCCGCCGCGGGACGACGTTGCGTTTTGGGGGCCATTCGTCGTGCCGCACCCATTCGTTCGTGCCGGTTCGGAACGTGAGCGCCTCGGGCAGATCGAGGCTTCCTTTCCCCTTAAGGTGATAGGCCAGAAACCGCGCCAATACGTCCCGCCGATAGTACTCGGCGGTCTTGCTGCCGAAATTTACCGGGCCGAGCTTCTCACCGTCGCTTCTGGACCAGCCGCCGTGATTCCACGGGCCGACGACGAGGAAGTTTTTGTTCCCCGAATCGTGCCGCTCGAGCAGCTCATAGATCTTGAGCGGGCCATAGAAATCTTCCTGGTCCCACCATCCGGCGACGTTCAGCGTCGGCACGGTCACGCGGTTCAACCACGGCGCGAAGCCCTGCCGCTTCCAGAAGGCGTCATAGTCGGGGTGATTCACGAAGTCGTTCCAGGTGGGGAGGCGATGGTGCAGGTACTTCGCGTCCACGTTCGACAGCGGCCCGAGAGCCAGATACCAGTCGTAAGCGTCGTAGCGATCGACGACGGCCGAGACGTCCGAGATCTCTTTCGACGATTCCATCATGTAGGCGTATTCAAAGCCATAACTTAATCGAAAGGCGCCGTTATGGTGGAAGTCGTCCCCGATCCACATATCCGCTGGCGAAGCCTGCTCGACGGCGGCCCGGAGCGCCGGGTGCGGATCGAGCATTCCCATCACGGTCAGCCACGCGCCGTAGCTCGTGCCGGCCATCCCGACGCGGCCATTGTTGTTGGGCACGTTCTTGAGCAGCCACTCAATCGTGTCATAGGTGTCTGTGCTTTCGTCAATCGCCTTTTTGTCGAGAGGGCCTCGCGGCTGCCGGAGCATGACGAACTGCCCTTCAGACTTGAACCGCCCGCGGATGTCTTGAAAGACGAAGATGTATCCGTCCGCCGTCAGCTCCGGGAGCGCGGCGGCCACGCGCGCAGAGTCGAGCTTGCCCGTCCCGTAAGGCGTCCTGACCAGCAGGATGGGGATCGGTTCGGCGGCGTGGGTCGGCACGTAGACCTGTGTGTAGAGACGCACGCCGTCACGCATTGGGATCATGGCCTCGGTGGGAGTGAAGACCGAATCCGTATGTTGCGCGTCGGAGGGTATGACGGCTGCGAAAAAGAGAAGCGTGACAAGCGCGCGCCAAAGCGGTCTGATGGGTACAGTCATTCCTATCTGTCCTTATGGCATTGGTCAGCCCTCCCTTATTCGATGCGGCTGACCACTGGCAACTTATATTTTTCCTGCTACTTCGTTACCCGATTGATCGGCGCGGGCCGCGGCACCCGCCGGACCGGGTTCTGCTCAAGCAGCCTCAGCGCTAGCTGCACCGCCCGCTCAAGCTGGGGATCGTGCCCTTTGATCACATCGGCCGGCGTGTACTCGACTTCGATATCCGGCGCGACGCCCTCGTTCTCTACGGCCCACCTGCCTGAAAGGTCATAGAACGCCAGCGTCGGCGCAGTGATCCCGCCGCCATCTATCGTCGGCGGGACGCCGAGCGTGCCGACAAGGCCGCCCCACGTCCGAGTCCCGACCAGTGGCCCGAGCTTCCGCAGATGAAACATATAAGGCAAGGCGTCGCCGCCTGAGCCGGCCGACTCGTTAATGATCATCACTTTCGGCCCGTAGATTCCGGCGATCGGCGAGGTCGCCGGCTGGCCGTCGGGCTGCGCGAAGTAGCCCATGAGTTTTCGATCCAACTCGTTCACGATGTAGTCCGCCACCATCCCGCCGTGGTTGTATCGCTCATCGATGATCGCGCCCTCTTTGTCCTGCTGCGCATAGTAGTAGCGCGTGAAGTAGTTATAACCGGGGCCCGCGGTGTTAGGCAGCCACACGTAAGCCAGACGCCCGCCCGAAAGCCTGTCCACCAGCCGGCGATTATCTTCAATCCACGCCCGCGTTCTCAGCCCTTCTTCGCTCGCGACCGGGATGACAGTCACGACCCGGGACCCTTCCATCGAGGGAGTCTTGTTGACCCGGATCAGCGTCTGACGTCCGGCCGTGCCCTCGAACAGGCTGTAGAGGTTGGTGGGCGGCACGAGCGGCCGGCCATTTACTTCGAGGAGGTAATCTCCCTCGGCCACTTGAATTCCCGGCGCGCTGAGCGGCGCCCGCAGATCGGGATTCCAATTCTCGCCGGTGTAGATTCGCTTGATCCGGTAGCGCCCGTCCTCTACGGCGAAGTCCGCCCCCAACAAGCCGACCGGAACAGGGTCTTCGCCGGGCGCGTCGCCCGTCCCGGTTAGATACGAGTGGCCGACCGTCAACTCGCCGCCCACCATCGCGATCAGGTACCCCAGGTCGGCGCGATGGCCCACGTAGGCAAGGAGCGGCCGGTACTTCTCGTAGATCGCCTGCCAATCGTTCCCGTGCATTTTGGGATCGTAGAAATAGTCGCGCTGGGTGCGCCAAGTCTCGCGGTAAATCTGCTGCCACTCGGCACGAGGGTCGACCCGCATTTCAAGTTGGGCCACGTTGAGCGGCCCGTCGCCTACCTTGGCGGGGCGATCGGTAGTAACGATCCCCCAACTGCTTCCCCCTCCGGCACTGGCCTGGTAAAGAAGTTTCTTCTTGTCTGCCGAGAGCGAATATGAGCGAATGCCTTCGAGAAAGGGCGCGGCCGTGCGCTCTTTAAGTTGATACCGCTGCAGGCGCAGTGACGGCGGCCCGGGCGTGGCGGCAGTCGTCGGGATCGGTTCGGTATAATAGAAACTTCCCGGTGCGCCCGCCGCGAGGTTGCTGTAATCGCCGGCCGGTATATTGACCGCGATTATTCTTTGCCCGATCCGATCGAAGTCGATGCGAACAGCAACCGTCCGCGGCGCGGCTGGCGTAGGTTGGGGCGTGGCCTCTGCGCGAGGCTCTTCGCGGGGCGTCGGCTGAGGCCGCGGCTCGTCGCCGGTCTCCGGCAAAAGCGGCGAAGGTTCGCCCGCGCTGAGTACGGCTAAGTAGATCGCCCGGCGCACGGGACGATCGATGGAACTCATCTCCAGCCAGCCGGTGCTCGGCCCGTAGTTGGTACTTGCCAGAAAGTAGAGGTACTTGCCTCCCGCGTCGAAGGCGGGCGAGATCGAATCCGCCATCCCATCGGTGATTTGGCGGGACTTCTTCTCCGCCAGCGAATAGATGAAGATCGCGCGCAGGCGGCTGGGCAGATTCTTCGAGTAAGCGACCCACTTAGAATCCGGCGACCAAGTGGCGTCGAACTGGCGGACCGGGTCGGGGTAGTCGTCGGTATCAATCTTCGTCGCCTTCCCGCCCGCGACCTCGATCGTCCAAAGGTTCCGATGGTTATCCTGAAGAAGGATCTGCGTCCCATCCGGCGACCAGGCGGGCGCGGAGAAGAACGCCGTTGACGGGAGCGGAATTGTTCGCGGCGGCGTGACGCCGAGCGGATCGCCGAGCATGAGTTGATACTCTCCGCTCGCGTCTGAAAGCCAAGCTAGTTGGTCGCCCGACGGCGACCACGCGGGGCTGCGGTCGTGTGCGCCGGGGCTTTGCGTAAGATTTCGGTAGTCTCCCTTCTCCGCCGGCGCGGTGAAAATTTCCCCGCGCGCTTCGAAGGCCGCCCGCACTCCGGTCGGCGAGAGCGCCGAATTGCGGATCATGCTCGCTACTTTCTTGAACTGAGGACGCGCCCACGGAAAATCTCCCGTCACCTCGATGTCGAGTCTTTGCGCCTTTCCCGCCTTCGTGTCGAACAGATAAATATAGCCGGCCTGCTCATAAACAATCGCGTCGGGGCCCGCCGACGCCGTCATGATGTCGAAGTCGTCGTGATGAGTGAGCTGAGTTACTTGCCTCGTGTCCGGGCGGTAGGCGAAGAGATTCACCGTGCCGCTGCGGTCGGAGAGGAAGTAGATCGTGTTGCCGATCCACATCGGAAGCGTGTCGTTGCTGTTGTCCCAGGGAAGTTTTTCGACAGAGTAGTCGGCGAGGTTCAAGACTGAGATGGGGTGCGTGCGACCGCCGCGATAATGGCGCCACATACTCGCCTCGTACCACTCGGGAACGAACGCGGTGGTGATCTCCTCGTAAGCCAGGCGACTCCCATCGGGCGAGTACGACGCGCTGAAGGCGCGGGGCATCGGGAGCGGCTCGGGAAGCCCGCCGTCAAGGCCGACCGTCCACAGGCGGAAGTACGACTGTTGAGGCGCGCTGGTCCGGACCGAAGCGAAGATGACGCGGCGCCCGTCGGGCGCCCACCCGCGGACGCGGTCCAGACCGGGGTGATAGGTCAGCCGCTTGGGGTCACCCCCGGCGGCCGGCACCACGTAGACGTCAGTGTTTCCCGCGACCGTGGCGGTGAAGGCTATCTGGGTCCCGTCAGGCGAGAAGTACGGATCGATTTCAACGCCGGGGGTGGAGGTTAGCCTGCGCGCCTGCCCGCCGCTTCGTGAGACGACCCACAAGTCGCCCGCATACTCGAAGGCAACCAGATCACGGCTCACCGTCGGGTGACGGAGCAGTCGCGTCCCCTGTGCGCTCGCGGTGACAGAGATGAAAAGAGATAGCAGTAGAGAAAAGAGCAATCTGCGTATGTTCATCGGTGACTCTCACAAAAGGTTCGATCTCGGCGAACGCCGCGGCGCCGCCTGGAATGTTACTCAACTTTACACCTTGCTACGGCGACTGAGCAGCGACGGCGGCAAGGTCAGCCGGAGCAAGCGGGCGCAATTTCCGCCCTGTCTTTGAACTTTGCCGCTCTGATGCTCGCCGCGGATCGGCATGCGAACCGGCTCAACCGCCGCCACTAATCGCTCCGTTAATTCCTGACCGGCACGCCCGGTCGCACCCCTGACTAAAATTGATGGCGTCCTCCGAATTTATCCTCAAACCATGACGCTACCTTCGCGGCACGATTGGCAGCAACACGTAGGAGAGGCGCTCGCGGTCGTGATAGATTTTCTGCTGCGCCGCCTGCATCCGCGTCGTCTGGCCGAGTGGCTCACCCGTGTTGAGATTCCGGTCGTACTTCGGAAAGGCGCTCGAAGAGATTTCGAGCCTGACGCGGTGCCCCTGCCGGTACAACTGGCACGTGTTCCACAGATCGAGGTCGTAAACGTAGGCGCGCCCCGGCTCGATGAGCGATGGCTTGTCCATCCCTTCGCGGAATCGCGCGCGCACCATGCCGTCAATAAGCCGCTGCGCGAAGCCGTTGGGCCACACGTCTATGAGCTTCGCCATGAAGTCCGTATCATGCGCTGAAGAGGCCGCCGAGAGCTGTGCGCGAACGGGCCCACACACTTCCATGTCCTCTGCGAGGGGCTCACCGGTATAGACGAGCACATCATTACGCTGCTCGACCTGACGATAATCGTCCGGGCCCCCGATCTGCGCGAAGCTCGGGTCAGTAATGAACGGGACGGGCTTCGCCGGGTCGTATGTGTAATTGTCCGTAGGCTCGTTCGCCGGTGCTGCTGCGGTCGTGAGCGTGCCGTCGCCGGACAGGGTGTTCGCGTGCCCACTGCTGTGGAGGTAATATTTCGTCCAGCGCGTGCGCGCAAGGGGCCATTCGTTCTCGCCGCGCCAGACGTTCTCGCCCATCACGAAGATGCGCACGGGCGGTTCTTCCATTAGCCTGTCGTCGCTCCCCTTCAGCCAGTGGTCGAACCAGCGCAGCCAGTAGGCATTCATGTCGATGACGGCGGCGGGGCCGAATTCAACTTCGCCGAGCTTAGTCGAGGAGTTGATGGCGTGCGGCCACGGCCCCAGCAAGAGTCTCTGGCTGCGGCGAACTTCCGGCGTGGCGCCTCTAGTCGTCACGCCGATGTAGTTGAGAGGCGTGCCGACCTGCTCGTCGTCGTACCAGCCGGAGATGCCGAGCACGGGCACGCGCACGCGGTCGTACTTGTTCTGATAGCGCAGCGGCTCCCACCAGCCGTCCAGCTTGGAGTGCTCGACCACCTCCTTCCAGTTATGGTTCGATCGCCCCATGGCCTCGTCCATCGTGACGAGCGGCAGATGCAGGTAGAGTTGGTTCCAGTCCACCGCCTCCATGTTCTGGAGGACGTGCCCCGAGGTGAAGTGATACCAACTGATGTCCGGCGGAATCGGCTGGCCGGTCGGCCACTCCACGAACGGGTCGGACGGCGAGGCGAGCACGATCATGGCCGCGAGGTGCGGGGGCTGCTGGACGGCGGTGAGCCACTGGATGGCGCCATTGTACGAGCCGCCGAGCGTGCCGACCTTGCCGGTTGACCACGGCTGCTCGGCGCACCACTCGACGGCGTCGTAGCCGTCCTGCCCTTCGTTGCGGTAAGGCACGAACGTGCCGTCAGAGTCGCCGCGCCCGCGCACGTCCATCGCCACGAAGACATAACCGTGCGCGACGAAGTATCGTGCGAACTTCAACGTGCTCGCGCCGATCTTGGTGTAAGGCGTGCGCGTGAGGATGACGGGGAAACGCCCCGGCGCTGCAGGCCGGTAGATGTCGGCTGACAACTCCGTCCGGTCGCGCATGGGGACTCGCCGGTCGAACTCTATGTTTACTTCAACGGCAGTTTGGGCTGCCGCGGGGTTGCCTGTCGTCGTTTGTGGTTGACCAAAGGTCGGACGGGCAAGCGGGGCCGACAGGAGCAGGATAAAGCTCACGATGATGCGCATGGATTTCCCTCCGCAAGAGTTTCGTCCCTTTCCTTTACCGCCCTTTGCTCGGAATCATTTCTGGTTCTTGCCGATCTGCTCGAAAGGCACGTTGCCGATTCTGTAGTGCTGCCAGTCCTTGTAATCGAAGTGCCACCACTCCGCCTCGTACACCTTGAAACCTTCCGCCTCCATCGCGGCGCGAAGGAGATCGCGGTGCCAACGCTGGAGTGACGTGCCGCCGGGGTAGTCGGGGTAGGCGCGGTCGGTCGTCTCGTCGTAAGTGCTGACCATTTCGACGGGCTTGCCAGTCTTCAGATCGTAGAGCGACAGGTCAACGGCGCAGCCGCGGTTGTGTCGTGAGCCTTGTGACGGGTCGGCGACGAACTTCTTCTTATCGTCGGGCGTCGCGTCCCAGAAAACTTTGGTCACGTACCAGGGGCGATAAGCGTCATGCACGAGCAGCCCGTAGCCTTTCTCCTTCAGCCTGCGGTTAACGCGGACGAGCGCCTCGGCCGCGGGGCGCTGCATGAAGGCGCGGGCTTCGGAGTAGAAGACGGTGCCGAATAAATTGTTGGTCGTGGCGTAACGGATTTCGAGCTTGATCGTCGGGTCGAGTTTCGTCAGCTCCACTAAATCTGTCTGGCGAAACTCCCCGCTCTCTTTCGGCGGGGAGGCTTTGCGCGCCTCTTTCAGCAATTCGGGGGCGGGGCGCAGGGGCGTCACGCGCAGTTGGTTAGCGCCTTCTTCCGGCCCGATCTGCCGGCGTTTGTAGAGGACGTTTCCGACTTCGGCCTGCGTCGCGCGCCCGCGCGCGTCGCGCGTGAAGACGAGTCGCTGGCCAGCGCGCACTCCCTGCGCCGGAAACTTAAAGATATTTGCCGAGACCTCGGTCAGCGGCTCCGATTCGACTCGCTTGAACAGGGCGTAAAGCCTCCCGTCTTTTTCGAGTATGTACAGGATGCCATCGTCCGGCCCGTACTCGCCGATCAGTCCGCGCCAGCGCGCGGGCGCGGGCAGCGGCTTCGCCTGTCCGGGCACGCTCCGTTGAGCGACCCCCTTCGAAGGATGAAAATTTGAAGAATGCCTCCCCGCGTCCGCCGCGTTCGCGCCGTACGTCACAACAAGCGGCGCGAGCGATGAGGCTGACGCGACGAGCGCCAGGATGATTATCTGCCTGATCAACGGCTTCATTTCAATTCTCCCCCTGCCGGACTTTGCTCAATGCTCTCGCCTTTCGGGCGCCAGATCAGGTAAGCGGGAGCGCCGACGAGAACGATGCCCAGTCCGACGGCCGCGCGCGCAGGTTGCGTGGCGATGGTGTTCAAAGCGAGCGCCGCGGCGGCGATGATGAACAGCAAAGGCGTGAAGGGATAGCCCGGCACGCGGTAAGGGCGCACGGCGTCGGGCTGACGCCGCCGGTAGATGAAAATGGCGGCCGCCGCCAGCGCGTAAAAAATCCAGCCGATGAACACCACATAGGTCAGCAGTTGCTCGAACGTGCCGGTCACGGCGAGGACGACCGACCAGCCGGCCCCGGCGACGACGGCGAACGCAGGCGTCTTGAATCGCGGATGCACTTCGGCCAGACGCTGGAAGAAGAGCCGGTCGCGCGCCATCGCATAATAGACCCGCGGCGCAGTGAGCATCGTGCCATTCGTGGCGCTGAAGATCGAGATCAGAATCATGAGCGCGACCAGCTTCGCCGCCGCCGGACTTACGACCGCCGCAACGGCCGTCGCCGCAAGCCGGTTAGAATCGGCCGCGCCCGTCGGCCCCAGCGCGGCGAGGTAACCGAAGTTGGCGAGCAGGTAGATTCCGACCAGCGCCGCCGTACCCGTTACCAAGCCGAGCGGGAGGTTACGCTTCGCGTTGACGGCTTCACCGGCGCTGTAGGTAACGAACTGCCAACCTTCATAAGCCCACAACACGCCGATCATCGCCAGCCCGAAGCCGGAAGCGAGCGACGGGTTGTAATGAGCGGGCCAGAGCGTCGGGCCTGCCCCCTGAAATCCACGTCCGAGCCAGAGCAGGACGGTGCTCATCAGCAGGATGCCGAGCACTTTCGTGGCGGTCGTCCAGTTCTGCAAATCGGCGCTCGCCCGCGTGCCGACGACATTGACCGCCGTCACTACGAAGATCATCAGGACGGCGATCAACTTCTCCAGGCGCGGCGTGAGCGGCAGAAGCTCGCCGAGATATGCGCCGAACGCGACGGAGAGCGTGGCAACCGCGCCGCTACTGATGACGAAGAAGAGCGTCCAGCCGAAGAGAAAGGCGGGGAATCTGCCGAAGCAGTCGCGGATGTAAACGTAGAGTCCGCCTGCCGCCGGTTTCATCGCGCCGAGTTCACTATAGGTCAGCGCGCCAAGCAAGCTTAAGCCGCCACCAACTAACCAAACCAGCATGGCCGGGATGACGAATCCATCCACTTGGCGAAGCACCGCGCCGGGCACGAGAAAGATGCCGGAGCCGATCACCGAGCCGATGGTCAGTAAGAAAAGATCACGTAGCCCCAGCGTGCGCGGCAAATTCGTCATGCGGTGCGAACCTCCCGGCTTCCCAAAGTCTGACTACGACCTTCCGCCCTTGCCTTCCGAAGTTTGTCGAGCGCGCCTTGTAAAACCTCGTCTTCGCGTGCGATGCAAAAGCGCATGTGGTTGTCGAACACATCGGTGTCGGCGAATCGTGTAATTGTCCTGATATCAGGTCGGGTTTTTGTAGTCACTATCTCGAACCGCCTTCTAAACTTTCCGTCACCAGCCTCCACCCATCAGGAAATCAACCGAACCGTCTCCCCCCGGACAGTCAGCGCCTCGACGCGAGCTTCGTTAACTTCATAGCCGATGCCGTGACCCGTCGGCGCTTTGATAGTGCCTTCCTTGCTCACTGTTACGGGCGGCACGATGATGTCCTCCTCCCAGTATCTTTCCGATGCGGAGACATCGCCGGGCAGGGTGAAGCCGGGAAGGGTCGAGAGGGCGATGTTGTGCGCGCGCCCGATGCCCGCTTCGAGCATCCCGCCGCACCACACGGGCATTCCGTGAGATTGCGCGAAAGACTGAATGGCTTTCGCCTCGCTGTATCCGCCGACGCGGCCGAGTTTGATGTTGATAATCCGGCACGCGCCCAACTCATGCGCGTGCTGCGCGTTCGCGAGGCAGACGATTGACTCGTCAAGGCAGATCGCCGTTTTGAGTTCGCGCTGTAACTTACTGTGATCCACGAGATCGCCCGGCGTAAGCGGCTGCTCGATCATCAGGAGATGGTAATCATCGAGCCGCTTGAGCAACGGGGCGTCCGTCTCGAGCTGGTAGGCAGAGTTTGCGTCAACCGAGAGCGTGATCGAAGGAAACTCTCGGCGGATGGCTTCCACCAATTGAACATCTTTCCCCGGTTTGATTTTGATTTTGATTCTTTGATAACCGCTCTCAATCTCGCGGCTAACTTTGTCGAGCAGTGCTTCGGTCGAACTCTGTAGGCCGATTGAAACCCCACACGTGATCTCGTCCCGCGTGCCGCCGATCTGTTGCCACAAGGGCTTTTGAGACAGCTTCGCTTCGAGGTCCCAGACGGCCGCTTCAACCCCGGCCTTTGCCATGCGGTTTTCCCTGATCGAGGCGAGCGCCAGGCTCACCTGAGCGGCGCTCTCGATCCGCGCCGCGGCCATTAGAGGCGCGACGTACCTGGACGTCATCAGCCACGCGGTGTCTATTGTCTCGTGATTATAAAACGGGTTCTCGCCGGCGACGCACTCGCCGTAGCCGGAAGCCCCGCCCTTGTCGAACACCCTGACGATCAAAATGCGCCGCCGGGTGGTGCGCCCGAAGCTGGTCTCGAAGGGCGATTTAAGCGGCAATTCGATCTCTCTGAGTTCCAGTCGTTCTAATTGTAGGTTCATAGCATTAGAGTCCTGTTGAACACGTCGGGTTAAAGCGTGGCGACTAAACCCGCCAGCAGTGAGGCGCGCGGTACGATGTCACTGATCATGATGTGTTCGTGCGCCGCGTGCGCGCCGTCGCCGTCAACTCCAAGACCGTCAAGCACCGGGACGTTAAGGGCCGCGGCAAAGTTGCCGTCCGAAGCCCCGCCGACCGAGCGTTCGTCGAGGTCAAAACCAAGCCGGGTGGCAATCTCCCGGGCCTGATGAAACAGCTTCACCACGCCCGCCGTGCGCTCGAGCGGCGCACGGTTGATGCCGCCTTTGATGGTGAGTCGAACACGCCCGTCAAAGGGCCGCAGGGTGCTCATTAAATCCTTGACGCGACGCGCTTCATCCATTGCGCTGAAACGCACGTCGACTTCCATCTCCGCCTGTGCCGCGACGACGTTGCTGCGCGTCCCGCCGCGAATAACGCCGACATTAAAGCTCGTACCGAGTGTCGGATCGTTCAGTGAATGGAGCCGCTCTGTCTGTCGCGCCAGCTCAAGGATGGCGCTGGCTCCCGCCTCCGGGTTCAAACCCGCGTGTGACGCGATGCCTTGAGCCGCCACCGTCCACGCCCCGACTCCTTTACGCGCCGTCTTCACGCACCCCCCGGCCGCGGGCGGCTCAAGCACCAGCGCCTGCGCCGCGCGGCGCGCTTCACGCTCGACCAGCGGGCGACCCGTTGCGCTGCCGGTCTCCTCATCGCAGGTGAGGAGCAGCGTCACGGGGCGCTGAGGATTAAGGGCGAGGGCGGTCAGGCAGCGCAGGGCTTCGACGGCGAGCACGCAAGCAGCCTTCATGTCGAAGACGCCCGGACCATAGAGCCGGTCTCCTTCCGCGCGGAGTCCGTGCGGGGAGTTCAACGTGCCGCGTGGGTGAACCGTATCCGTATGACCGAGGAGCAGCGTCCCCCTGTCGCTTCCGGCGTCGCCGCAAAAGGCGCGAATCAGCAGGTGCTCGCCGTAGTCCGGGCTGGCGATCCGCTCGACAGAATTGACGGATGGGATACTATGCGCGGCCTCCTCCAGCAACGCGGCGGCTGCCCGGCTGCCCTGGACGTCGCCCGACGGGGACTCTATTTCTATGAGCCGGCAGATCACTTTTACGATCTCGTCTTGCCGGCGCGCGAGAAAAGCGCTCACCGCCGCCAGTTCGGAAGAATCAAGCTCCCTCGTCATAGTTATGCTTCGGCTTGTGCGAATGAGCGCTACCGGGCCGGCTCCCCGGCGAATTGCTCTTTTTCCGTCGAACCTTTCAGAGCAGCGGTGGAGAGTGCGGCACCGCCAATCGTCTGCGCGACTTCGTCGAAGCGGCACGTGCCGCATCCGCAGGCGCAGAGTTGATCGTCGGCCCCGGCAATAATTCATCGGTCTTCTTCACAGCCCCCCGCATGGCCTTCAATAGTTCGAGCTGAAGTGTAATAGGTGGCTCACAAAGGTGAACCACAGCAGGCCGAGGCACGCGAGCGCCAGTATTGTTGCCTGAAGCTTGCCCCAGATTCGGTTTCGTTTATTCATCCATGAGTGGACGGCGTTATAAAGGACCGCCAGCGTGCCAACCGCCCCGATCACGCCAATCACTTGAATAAGATGGAGCCGCATATTCCAGCGGTCAGTGAAGGCTTCAAGGTGTGTGCTCCCGTAAAGCACGAAAACGGTCATCGCCACGACAAAGAGCAGGTCCAACGCAAAGGCGATCCGAATAATTAGCCGCAGTCGCCGCTCCGCCGGCGTCAACTCCAGCTTGTGCCCGTAGTGTCGCCGCACGAAGAATGCGACCGGCCACAACACAAGCGTGAGCAGCATGATGAACAGCGAAACTGCTAAGACCGGCAAGAGAACCTTCTGGTTCTCCCAAAACCCCACGCGCTGAAAGATAAAAAACGGGTAGGGCAAGATTATCTGCATGCGCCCGCTCTGGTCCGGTTTGAAGATGAGTTTCTCCTGCCCGTTCTCTTCGAGGAACGTCATGGGCGCGACCTCCCGCCAGCGTTTGGGCTTGCCGTTCGCGCCGGTCATCTGCGCGACCTCGATCATCCCGTCCCCGGCCGGCGCGACGGTGGCTTCTCCGAGCAGGGACACCGCATTTAAAAACGAGGTCTCGCTCCGGCGGCTCAAGATGTATGAGCCGCTGACGGCTCTGGCATCTTCCTTCGCGCTGCCGAGCGTTGGTGTGGCGGGTGGCGTGTAGGGGAAGTAACGATCAAGAAACATCTCCCAGAGCGTCGTTCGCGGCAGAAGGTCGCCGCGCCCCCGACTGTTGTGCGAGACAAAAAATCCGACCCCCGCATCAGGAATCAGGTGCAGGTCGCTGTGGAAGTAGGCGGTGTCGCCTCCGTGTCCGATGATCCGCTGCCCGTTGCGCGACTCTTCGTAGAAGCCGTAGCACATCGCGTTCGCCGCCGGGTCGAGCGCGAACAGCCGACTGTGCATGAGCCGCGCCGTCTCGGGCCGGAGTATTCGTGCGTCGCCCAACTGCCCGTCTTGCAGGTGCGCGACCATGAAGCGCGCCATATCCCCGGCTGTGCTGCTCAGGCTTCCGGCGGGGAAGGGGCCAATCACTTCAAACGGCTTCGGCCCGCCGGATGCAAGCTCGTAGCCGTTGGACATGGACGGGGCCAGATTTGCCGGCAGGGGCTGTGCGAATGTTGAATGAGTCATGCCGAGCGGCTTGAGAATGTTCCCTGCGACATACTCATTGAACGGGTGACCCGACACGCGCTCGACGATGTAGCCGGCGAGCGCCGCGCCGTAGTTTGAGTATGACGTGACCGTCCCCGGCGGGTAGACGCGCGCCGGGATGTGCGTCTTCAGATACTGGCCGAGGTCGGGGCTGGCGGCGCTGCCGTTTAATATGTCCTTAGCCTGCTCGTCGAAGCCGGGCGTGTGCGACAATATGTTCTTCAGCGTGACCGGCTGTCCGTAGGCGTCGGGAATCTTGTAATCGAGGTAAGCATTAACGTCGCGGTCGAGATCGAGCTTGCCCTGCTCGAAGAGCTGCATCACCGCCGTCCAGGTGAAGAGCTTGGACACCGAGCCGGGCCGGAACAGCGTCTCCTCCGCCGAGACGGGCTTTCTCTTTTCGTAATCGGCGTAACCGTAACCTTTGGCGAATAGGATCTTCCCGTTCTTGACGACGGCGACGGTCGCGCCCGCGATGTCATCGCGCCCGAGTTGCAGCGGCACGATGCCGTCGAGGAAAGCCTCCAGGTCCTGGGCCGATAACTCGTGGACGCCCGATGGCACGTTCGACGGCACGGTTAGCTCGCCGCCTTCCTTGTTCGGAGTCTTCGGCAAGTTCGGCACCTGACCGCATACCGACGAGGCGAGGAGCACAGCGAGCACGATCAAAGCCGTCGTTTTTTTCATCATTTGTGCTCCAATAAACTTCAGCCCGTCACATCCCGTCACGGCATCTAGCGCGGACGGCATAGCTCACCTACTGCCTGGGGAGCAACACGACGCTCGGCCCGGGGCCTTGCAGCATGGTCAAGCTCTTCGGCTTGCCACCGTCCATGTCGAACTGCACAAAGAAACCTTCCGGCGCACCGTCGATGCGGAAGCGATTCGCGGCGACCGGCATCAGCGTGTAAACGGGCTGACCCGGTACGACTGCTTTCAACTTATCACCGACGAGTTCGATACTGACCTCCAACGCCGGAGACTCAAGTGCGTACTTGCCGACAAACTTCTTCATGTCGGACTCGCTCATAGCGATGCCCGCCGCGGCCTCTGTCTTTTCGGGAGCGCGTGTGAAGTCGGCGATGCCTTCAATGTTCATCCCTTCGGCCTTGCCCTGTTTATTGAGTCTGAAGGTGACGAACATTTTACCCGCCATTCGGTCACGCCACGTGACACGGAACGTGTCGTAATTCCAGGGCTCCAGGTCGCCGGTGAAATTCGGGCCGAAGTGCGCCACCAATTTCCCGCTTTCGAACGTGACCTTCGCGTCTCCATACATCTCGCTTTGATAGTCTCCTGCGTACTTTTCCAGCGGCAGCGAAGGCCTTGTGCCCTTGACCCTCTCGGCCTCGGCCTTCTTCTCGGCGGCTTTGGCCTGCTCCTCAAGCGCCTTGAACGACTTCAAAATCTCCGCGCTCCAATCGCGCTGTTGACCGCCCAGGTAAGCGTCGAAGATTCTGTACATCAAAGCCTGCCCGACGACTGTCGTGTGCCTGTTCGTGAGGATCACGAGGCCCAGTTTTTCTTCCGGCAGCATCGCCACTTGCGCCCTCATCCCATCGATCGCGCCGCCGTGCTCGACGACTTTGCGTCCGCGGTAGTCGCTCAGAAACCACCCCATGCCGTAGGTCAGAAAATGTGATTCAGGATAGAGCTTCTCCATCGCGCCTTCGCGCGGGATGATGGTCTGCGGCGTGTGCATCTCTTTGACCGCGCCGGAGCTGAGCAGGCGCTTGCCCTGATAGACGCCGCCGCCGAGTTGCAGCCGCACCCACTGCGCCATGTCAACGACGTTCGAGTTGATCGAGCCGGCCGGCCCGATGTTGTCAATGTTGCGCCACGCAATCGACTCAACCTTATCGTCGAGCTTGGCGTGCGGCGTGGCGACGTTATCAGAGTTGGCGAGCGCCTTGATGCTCGTGCTGCTTGAAGTCATGCCGAGCGGAGTGAAGATGCGCTCGCGCACGAAGTCGTCCCAACTCTTGCCCGTGACTGACAAAATGATCTGGCCGGCGGCGAGAAACATGATGTTCTGGTAACCGAAGTGCGCGCGCAGACTCCACGTCGGCTTCAGGTAGCGTATGCGGCGCAAGACCTCGCTGCGGTCGTACGCGGAGGCGTACCAGAGCAGGTCGCCGCGCTCCAGGCCGCTGCGGTGGGTCAGGAGGTCGCGCACGGTCAACTCGCGCGTCGTGTACGGGTCGTAGAGTTGAAAGCCGGGCAGATATTTGGTCGCCGGGTCGTCCCACTTGAGCTTCCCCTCGTCAACGAGCATCGCAATCGAGGCGGCGGTGAACGCCTTGGACGACGACCCGACGGCGAACAGCGTGTGCTCGTCCACCGGCGCGGGCTTGCCGAGTTCGCGCACGCCGTAGCCTTTGGCGAAGACGATGCGATCATCCTTGATAATGGCGATGGCGAGACCGGGCACTTCCCAATCCTTGATGGCCTTGCTGACGTAATCATCAAAACCCGTCAGCGGCGCTTCCTGCGCGCGCGCGAGCTGCAGCAATGCGAGCAGGAGCAACGGGAGCGTGATTAGTTTGGTGGACCGCCGTAATCTCATCTTTATCTCTCCAGAGTTGAAGTTGAATGGCTATTAAACAATGAGCGAGTCGCCGCCGAGTCGTCGGCTGAATTAGACCGACCAAATTTGAGCGAGCACACGCTTGAAGTTTCCGCCGAGTATGCCCTCGATATCCCTGTCACTGTATTTGCGGCGGATCAGCCCTTCGGTCAGATCGAACATCCGCTTCGGGTGATTGAGACCTTCGATGTCGATCTTCTCACGGAAGCCGTAGCTCCCCTTGTAGCCGGCACGCAACTTCTTGTTAAGTTCCGGCGGCATCGCGTCATACCCGTAAAGGTCGATGTCGCTGCCGACGCCCAGATGTTCAGGGCCGATCAGCTTTCTGACGTGATCGAAATGATCGAGCACGTGCTCGATGGTCGTCGGCTCGTCGGCCTTCACAAACATCCGCACGCCGGTGATCCCCATGACGCTCCCCGTCGCGCCCACCCGCTTGATCGCCTCGTCAGTCTTGTCACGCGGTTGACCCGGCGCGAGCGCGCGGCAGTTGGCGTGGGTAATCAACACGGGCTTCTTAGAGATCTCGAACGCGTCGATGGTGGTGCGGTCGCCGCAGTGCGACACGTCAACGGCCATGCCGGCCTTGTTCATCCGCTCGATGACGGCGGCGCCGAAGTCCGAGATGCCTTCGTCGCGGCGCTCGGTTGAGCCGTTGCCGATGAGGTTGCGCGCGTTGTAGGTCAACTGGGACACGCGCTGGCCGAGTCCGCGAAAAAAGTCCACGTCGTCCAGCTTGCGGAACTGGTCGGAGTTTTGCAGGCCGAGGATGATCCCGATCTTGCCCGACGTTTTCACGCGGGCCAAGTCGGCCGCACTGTCCACGCGCATGAACTGCTCGTCGTGGTCGGCGATGAATCCGTTCCACGACGCGAAGAATTTCAGCGCCTCTTCGTAAGCTTCTGGCCCGCCCAAGCCGATCGCGGGATGAAAGATATTAATGCCCGAATCCTTGTAGGGCTGGAGGTCAGCCGCCGTAAAGCTTTCGGGATCGGCGAACCACTTGTGCTGCTTGTTGAAGTCGAGCGTCATCACGCTGAGCATATCTATCACGGTGGATCGCTTGACCAGATCAATCGCTCGCGTCGAGTATTCTGTTGGCGAGACGGCGAACAAAGGGTAGCGCCCCCGGTTGAGTACCGGCGCGACGAGCGCGCCCGCGCCCGCGATGGCCGCCCGCCTGAGCGCCTCGCGCCTGTTCATTAGGGTTCCGCTCTGCTTCATGCTCAAAGAATGGTCTTGACTGTTCGGCAGTCGAAGTCAGCCTCCTTAGGGTTCGCCCACTAACACATCTTCAGCGAACGAAATCGCCGAGCCTTTGGCCCCGGCTAAGCAGATATATTCCGAGCCGCTGCGCGTCTCGATTCCGGCGGGCGAAATTCGTCACCAGATAACCTGCGGCGAGAGCCTCGGTGAAAGCCCAGCGCGTGGCCTCGCGCCACGCGCATGCCAACTTGTCGCTTCGTCGCTCCAAAGTGTTGATGTCCGCCGGTATCTCGATCAAAGCCTGCTCACGCGATAGCCCTTCAGTCAGGTCGTTCCTGCGGGGGGCATCATCCGGGCCGAGCCGAATGAGGGGCATGATGCTCTCGAATGTGGGCGCGAGGGCCACGCCGTCGAGTCGCCCGCTGGCCGGGCGGCTTGTGAGCGGCCACGTGACCCACAGGCGGTCAGTGCCGTTGCGGTGCAGAAAACTCGACGCGCATTCGCCGTAGAAATTGATGAGGTAGCGATCCGCAATCACGCCGAGCTTGTTGATGTTGAAATATGCGTTCAGGCTCTGCAGCGGATCGAACGTCCACGTCATCACGTGGAGGCCCTGCGCGAGCACTCGCTCGCGCTGCGCCAGCTTGAGCCTGTAGCCGAGGTTGAAGTTGCGGCAGGCGGGCCGGACTGCGAGCATGTGCGAATGGTGCGCTGACTGCCCGCGCTCGTAGCTCGGGAAGCCGTAGGCGAAGCCCACCATATTTTCGCGGTCGAACGCGCCGATCAGCGTGCCGCCCGCCGCCCGTGCGGCTACGAGATGAGTGAGCGGCACGACATCCAGATCCGGCACGCCCCAAACTTCCTTCTGAAGTTCTTCGACCGCGCGCAGCTCCGCGCCGCCCTCAACGTCGCGGATGATGATGGTTGAGTTTTCGGCTGTGGAGGGCGTCATCGCCATCTATTGGCCTTGGTTAACACGACCGGGGCCGTATAGCACCTGACCGGGGCGCGCGCCGGTGTGTCTGCCGTGTTCGATCACCACTTGTCCGTTTACGAGCACGTAGTCAATCCCCTCGGGGTAGAGCAGAGGCCTCTCGTAGGTCGCGCGGTCTTGAATCTTGTCGTAGTCGAAGATGACCACGTCGGCCCAGCAGCCCTCTCTGATCAGCCCGCGCGCGGCGAGTCGCATCCGCGTGGCCGGCCAGGAGGTCATCTTGCGGATCGCCTCGGGAAGCGTGAGCACGTGCTGCTCGCGGACGTAGCGCGCGATGAGGCGCGGGAAGTTGCCGTAGCTGCGCGGGTGCGGTAAGCCCAGGGCGTCAACCTCGCCCGCTTTGAGCGCCGCGCCCGCGTCGCTGCCGATGCTCGTCCAGGGAAACTTGAGCGCCGTCACGATGTCCTGTTCGCTCATCATGTAGTAGAGCGCCAGCACACGACCCTGGCCTTGCTCCACCAGTTCGAACGCCGCGTCCGCCGGCTCCTTATGCCACTCCTTTGCGATTTGTGCCAGACTTTTACCTTCAAAGCGGGCGTTCTCTTTGTTCTGCGCGTTGACCAGGACGATGCCGTCCCAGCCGCCCGCCGCTTCGATGATGTTCCACCAGCCGGGCGAGCCCGATGTCATCTCGCGCTTGAGCCGCGCGCGGGTCACGGGGTCGTGGAGACGTGCCAGAAGTTTGAGGCTCCCGCCCTCGAAGGCCCAGGACGGGATCACGGCTTCGAGTCCTGTGCCGCCCGCCGTGTAGAGATACATATCGGCGGCCACGTCCAGGCCGCGCGCACGCGCCTGCTCGACCCGCTCGCCCACGCCGCGCATAAGCGTGCCCCAGCCGGGCTGGTAAGCGACTTTGAGATGAAAGATTTCGACGGGCAAGCCGCCTCGCTCGCCGATGGTGATCGCCTCTTCGACCGAAGAGATGAGTTCCTTGCCCTCGCCGCGAATGTGGCTGGCGTAGATACCGCCGTAAGCCGCGGCGACCTTCGCCATCTCGACCAGCTCGTCGGTCCTGGCGTAGCTCGACGGCGGGTAGATCAAAGCCGTCGTCATGCCCCTCGCGCCCGCCTTCATGGCCGTCTCCATCAAGGCTTTCATGCGCGCGAGTTCTTCCGCCGTCGGCGCTCTGGACGTTTCGCCCAGGACGGCGACGCGCGCTTGAAACTCGGCGTAATAGGTGCCGAAGTTGATGCTGATGCCGTTCTTCTCAAGGGTGGCGAAGTAGTCGGGGATGTTCTCAGCCGGGACGGGTGTGCCACCTTCACCGCCGATGGCGGAGGTGACGCCCATCATCAACTTGTTTTCCGCCAGCCCGTTCTGCGGCAGCACGTCGCCGGACTGATCCATCACGTCGATCCAGCCGGGCGAGACGTATCTTCCGCTCGCGTCTATCTCGCGCTTGCCTTTGCCCACGACTCTGCCGACGCGGACGAAGCGCCCGTCTTTGACGGCCACGTCCGCCGCAATCCACGGGTTGCCCGCGCCGTCGAGCACGCGCCCGTGGCGGATCACGATGTCATAGGCGGGTTCACCAACCTGCGCCGCGACCGGCACGCGCAAAATGCTCAGCGCGAGTAGACAGATGAGAGTGTAGGCAAAGATGCCACGGCGGAGGTTATTCATTATTCGTTGCGGCTGCAGCACGACAGAAGAGTCCATCAGCAATGAGCAGTAAATAGATTCCATTGGTCGCTGCCCGTCGCTCGACGTCGCTCTCCTGAGCCGAAATTAGAACTCGATTCTGAATCCGATCTGCCCTTCGCGTCCGGGCAGCACCTGCGTCGCCTGGCCGAACGGCTGGATCCGGTTAGTCGCCGACTGCCCGACGGCGGCGGGGTTCTGGCGATTCAATAAATTGAAGAACTCGAACAGCAGTTGCAGCTTGACGCGCTCGCCCAAATTGAACCGCTTGGCGAAGCGCATGTCGAGGTTGACGAAGGGCGGCGCGGTGAAGGCGTTGCGCCCCGCGCCCGGCCCGTGATCGATAGAGTTGAAAGTGCCGTCGCCGTCCGGATCCTCCGTGACCGCGGCGGCGCGGCTGAAGTGAAAGCCGCTCTGCGCCCGGAAGATGCCGCTGATCTGAAACTGCCAGGGCAGCTCCACCAGCCCGTTGAGCTGAAAGATGTGATTCAGCGCCAGGTCGGACGGCCCCTTATCAAGGTCGGGGCCATTCAAGAACATGCCGGCCTGGGCAACGAATTTGCCGCTGATAGTGGTGAATGTGCCGTTCTGGTTGTTCTTGCCCGTCTTAAGCTCAGTGACCACCGGCACCACGCCGACGAAACTGTCCGAGGGCAGAGTATTGATACCGAGCTGGTTGTCCGTGGCGTGGGCGAAGGTATAGTTCCCGCCCACAAGGAAGCGGCGGCTCAGGCGCCTGTCGAAGTTGATGACCAGCGCGTCGTATTTACCTTTGTACCAGGGGCCAAAGGTGGTGATTGGCCCTTGCGGGAATGGCGGCAAAAAGCGGCGGCCCAGCACACGCGCCGCGAAGTCAATATTGCTCTCTCGGATGCCCAGAATGTCGCGGATGTCGCGGTGGTAGTAATCCGCACTGACCACCATGTCCTTCGTGAGTTGACGCTGCACGCCGGCGCTGATGCTGAGTGTGTGGGGAGTCCGGAAACTTGAGTCGATGCTGGTCGGTAAAGGCTGCGGGGGGATGGCGGCATGACTCAGCGCGCCGAACGGCCCGAAGAAGAAGAAGCCGGCCGGTCGCCCGACGGCGGCGCTGGCTTGGGCCGCGTACTGGTCGGGCGTCAGCCCCGTCAGCGCCTGCACGTTACTGAGATTGATCACGGCGTTGGCCGGGATGGGCGCGTGCCCGGGCGCGACGACGTTGTTGAGCCTGTCGATGCCGACGAGCGGACCACCGAAGGGGCACTTCGCTCCGCCGGCGGCGATCTGCGCGTCGGTCAGGCTGGTCGAGACGCACAGCCCGTTGGGGGGAAAGAGCGAGGAGTTAACGAGCGATACGACCAGTGTCGGGACGCCGTAGAACCCGCGGGGGTATGAGAACGGCTGGACGACTCTTCGATCGGCACCGCCGAACGCGGGCACGTCGCGCACCAGCCCCAGCCGGTACTGATCATAGAAGACGCCGAAGTGGGCGCGCACGACCGTTTTCGGCGTCACGGCCCAGGCCATGCCCAGACGCGGCGAGAAGTTCCGCTTGATCTTGAATGCGGAGTCGTGGTCCCAGCGCAGGCCGAGGTTCAGCGTGAGATTATGGCGGAGCTTCCAATCATCCTGGGCGAACAGCCCGTTGTAGTTGTTCCGCAGATGAATCTCGTTGGCCTGAGGCGTAAGTCCTCCAACCGTGGTGAGCGTAAAAAAGCCTGCATTGATGGGGCCGAAGGCCGGAAAGTCCGCGACGGTGGCAAAGAGTTGGCTGCGTAGGCTTTTCGACTCGACGCCGTCAACTTTCGTCCGCAGGAAATTCCAACCGAACTTCACATCGTGTTTGCCAAAAAGCTTGTCGGCGTTGGCCGTAAACGAAGTGTATTTCTGGTCCAGATTTGAGGCCGAAAATTGGTTACCGAAGCTGACCGAAGGGAAGTCGCCGAAGAAGGTGCCCGTCGTGTTTGAGCTGAACGGGTTGAAGAGCGTGGCCGCCCCGGCGTCGGGGTGGGAGGGCCGGGTGTCGGAAGGCTCGCCGCGATACGCGCCGCGCAGTGTCACGATCCACGGACTGCCTTGCTCGCCCAGCAAAATCGTGTCGCCGAACCCCAGCAGCAGGTGGCGCGCGCCCGTGTCGTTTCGCGTTGACGGCAGATTGCCTGATTGTGAGAGCGGCAGAAACTCCCTGACCACTTGGTTGGTGTAGTTCATCTCTTCGGTCAGGTGATGACGCCCGAGCGTCTCATCGAACTTCAAAAAGTTGCGCGTCTCGAAGATGCGGGAAGGGTTGTCGAATCGGCTTTCCTGATTACGCAGCAGTTGATTGACCACGGCGCTCCCCGTGTCGGGAAACTTGAAATCCAGCCGCCGCTTCTCCGTAATCCGCTCTGATGAGCCGAAGAAAAAGACTCTGTCTTTAATTACCGGCCCGCCGAGCGCGATGCTGTAATCGTAGCGGTGCAGGAATGGCGCTTTCGTCCGCGTCGGGTCAAGCGAGTTGTTGCTGTCGAGGCCGTTGTTGCGATAAAACAGCGATCCGACGCCGTGGAAACTGTCGCCGCCGCTCTTAGTGATGACGTTGACCGTCGCCCCCGAAGCCTGTCCGAATTCAGCCTTGTAGCCGGTCGTCAGCACCTGAAATTCGGCAATCGTCTCCTGATTAAACTGCGCGGCGGGCCCGCCGTTGACGGTGTCTTTGTTCGGTTGGCCGTCGATCAAAAAATTGTTGTTACCGCTGCGCTCGCCCAGCACCGGGTTGGCGTTGTCGCTGTTGGGGTCGGCCTGGCGATTGATGGCGACGCCGGGGACGAGCTGCAACAGGTCGAGGTAGTTGCGTCCGTTGACGGGCAGTTCTGTGATCTTACGCGGCGTAATAGTCGCGCCTGTGGCAGACGTCTCCGGCTCCAACAGGGACAGTTCCTCGGCGTTTACGTTGACCACTTCCCCGACGCTTCCGACTTGCAGCTTGAGATCGAGTGTGTCGATGCGGTTGAGCGTCAACTCAATGTTAGCGGTGCTTGTGGCAAAGCCCTTCGCTGATACCGTCACCGTGTAAGCCCCCGCCGGCAGCGCCGCGAGGCGGTAGAACCCTTCGGCGTCGGTCAGAGCGCTGCGCTCGGCTGCGAGGGTCGTCCCGCTCACCTTGACCTCCGCGCCGGCGACCACGGCACCATTAGCGTCCGTGACCTTCCCTTCGATGGTTGAGGTGGTGGTCTGTGCGGGTGTGCTGGGTGAGAGAAGGTGGAGCATGATGAGAGTGAGGGCAAGGACTATCAGTCGGAAACCACATCGCTTCAACCTGTCTTGCCCGCCTGTTCCCATCGGGTAATTCATCAGTGTTAAGATAGTCCCTTTCATAACTTCTGCTTCCTCTCGGGAAAGTTGCGCGAAGCCAAGACGTTCAAGAGATGTCAAAGGGTCTGATGCGCCGACACCCGGCTCATCATGAAGAGAGGCTACGCTTTGTTCGATAAATATTTCAGACGTGCGGCGCTACGCTCGAGCGTAGCGCTATATAACATCATTCGTTGCAGTGTGTCAACAGAATTACAACAAGCGTTGCGTAAAAAGATTTTCCGTGCTATCTTCGCCTGCCGTGCGCTCCCCTCATGCAAGCTCAGGCCAAGCGGGGCAAACCGTCTTGGCCGAAATTCATGTCGCTCCTTGCCTGCCGCCGGGCCGCCCGTCGGCATCTCGGCTAACTCTTACTCTTTCTCGCGAGATGTGGTCTTGCCGGAAGTGAGTGGGGTGTCTTCGATAGAGTTGTCGTCAGTCGCGGGCGAACGTCGAGGGTCAAACCGGAACAGTTGAATTGACGGCACGAACTATTTTAGGCGCAGAAAAGTAACAGAGTGGGTTGGGAGGAACATATGCCAGTCAGAGATAAGGCGGACGGTACGGACGGAGATCACGGTAAGGCTTCACCCACGCCCCTTGAGGTGCGCTTCACGCAATCGCAACTGAGCCGCAGCCGCCGGCAGCTGATCAGGGCGATCCTGGACAATCACGAGGAGGCCGTTTTTCTCTCGTCGCGCGAGATGGCGAAGCGTTACAACGTTGACGCCGCCACCGTCGTGCGCACCACCCAGGCCTTAGGCTACGAACGCTTCGCCGACTTCGTCGCCGATTTGCGCCAACACTTCGTCAAGCAGATCACGCCGTACACGGTGTTGAAGGCCGCGACGCAAGAGAAGCGAAGCGTCAGTGATCATGTCCGCCACGGTCTGGAGCGGGACGCGGAGAATCTGAGCGTACTCAGAGCCAGCCTCGACGCAGATCGGGTGGTGGAGTTGGCTAAGCGCATCCACCGCGCGCGGCGCATTCTAGTCGTAGGCGTGGACCTGGCAGCCTCGCTCGCGTGGTTTCTCGCCTACGGCTTGACGCCGCTCGGCTTCGATGCCGAGGCCCCCGTCGGGAGCGCGGGGAACTTGCATCATAAGATTGATGTTTTGACCGGCAAAGACCTACTGATCGCCATCAGCTTCGGGCGGTGCCTCAGGGAGACGGTGGAGTCTGTCCTCAGGGCGCGTGACCGAGGCGTGCCGACCTTCGGCATTACTGACGGCAACACCACCCCGATAGCAATGCACTGTGATGCCCATCTCGTCGCGCTCATCAGCAGCCCTTCCTTCACCGGCTCTTATGTCGCCCCGATGTCGCTCATGAACACGATCAGTATCGCCTGCGCTCACCTCCAGCCGAAGCGCTCGCTCGCCATGCTGGGCCGCACCGAGGAGGAATACAGGTCAGGCGAGCGCTGGTATCAGGAGCCTCAGCGTCGTGCCAAATCGGGTGGTGATGCGGATCAGGGATCAGCCGGCGACAATGCCAGGCAGTCTAGAAAAAGGAAGTAGCGAGCCCATCAGGGCAATGAGGGTTAATCATATAATTGCGTATAGAAAGGTTTTGCGGGCGTTAATCAACCTCGCTCTCCGCCATAATTTTACTGTACACCTGCCGCGCATGCTCGTAAGCCTTTTCAGCCTCCGCGCGCTCTTTAACAGAGATCTTCGGAGCTTTCTGGCTCCAGCATTGATCGACCGCTTTCATGCACCACTCAGCGCTCCGGCGTGAAGCGCGGATCGGCCGCCCGCCGACGGTGATGAAAATTGGGTTGGTGTGCGACGACGGTAAAACTCGCAGCGCGATCCAACTACTGCGTTCGATAGGGATAGCAAAAGCTATGCCCTCAAGGGTGCCGTCGGCAAGGATGTTTCTCCTGGCGACAGGTTGGCCGTTGACGATAACCTCGACGGGGACCTCACGCGTCCCTTCGATGCGCGCCCGCTCAATATCCCAGTAGGGCTGCTGGTCGTAGCGCCGCCCGCGTACCGTCTCATTCGGTTCCACGTCCAAGCGCGCCGCCACCTTCGCGGTGACGCGTACGGTCTCGGCCCGGTCGAGTTTCAGCTCGCTCCCTTGTGTGCCGACTAGAAGGTCGTTCACCCGAAAATTGATCAGGTGGCTTTTACCGTCAGAGACGTATGAGCGGCCGTCGCGCAAGCCCCTCACCCACGCGCCGTAGTCAAGCCGTCCGTCAAGCTGTACGTAAGAGCGGCCCAGGCCGACGCGCTCACCATAGATGCAGGGGAAATCCGTTTCGCCGCTGATGCGCGTGCGGAAGCCGCTGTTGAGCGTGTGGTACCAGACGTTCAGCTCCCAAACGGAAGGGGTGTCGACGGCCGAGATGAAATCAACCGCGTCGTGCGTCACATCGACCACGTACTCGTTAGCGCCGATCCCGTCAAACCGCGGCAGCTCATAATTCGGCAACTTGTCTGTTTTGACTTCCAGCCCCCAACCGGAATGGGCGAAGCCGGCGACGGCGCCCTGCGCCCGGGCCCATTTGAGGACCGGCAGGTCCCAGGTGGGCCAATCCTCGATCTTCTCAGCGCCGGGGTAGTCCTGCTCGCGAAGGCCGAGCAGGGCGAGGTGCCCCGAGTGGCTTGAAGGGAAGCCCGAAACTTCCACGTCATAGCGCATCAGGTTGTCGGCGGTCGAGAGCTTGTTAACCTTCGCCTCGAAGAACTGCTTCTGAAAGTAGTAGCACGGGCCCCACGTCAGGACGTCGCCGACGTTGAGCGCTTCGCCCAAAATGTGGCGGATCATATCTTGTGGGAAAACTCCCTGCGTCGGGCTCTCATAATGCATACAACCGGCGGCGTGAATATGATGATCGCCCGAATACCAACCGAGCGCGGCAGGATGGACCCAGCGCCTGAGATGAAACGTCCATACTTGCGCCTTCGACACCCCGTCAACTCTGAGCGTTTGTCGCCCCACAAGGTATTCAGGGCCGCGCGAGAATTCAACCGGGTAATCCCCCGCCGGCAACCGGATCTTCTCGCCGTCGGCGCGGTAGACCTGCGGGTGAAAAGCAAAATCGGGCGCCAGCCGCTTGGCCCGCGCGGGGTAAACCCGCCCCTGTTGATCGCGGATAATGAAAGAAGCCGTTGCCGGTCTGCCGTTCTCATCACTGACTCGCAGTGTAACGTCGGTTGACGGGCGGCAAGTGAAGAGGAGAGAAACATCGTTACGGAAACCTATATCCTGTGTCCCCTGGCCGACGTTGAAGCTGATCCGTGCCTCGCGCCGGCCGCGGTCGCGGCTGTAGAGCTGAATGATGCGGTATTCGAGCGCCAACCCTGAAAGGCGCGGCTGGAGAGGTGGCTTGTCGAACATCGCCAGATCAAGCCACCTGTTAATGACATCGCTCTGCTTGACCGTCTGCGGCGGGCTCGGGCTGCCGACGAAATCTTTCGAGCGTTCGTAAACGGTCATCGCCTGGGGGCTCTCGGCTTTGAGCTGAGCGGTGACGCCCGCCTCATTACGCACTTTCACAAGAAATGTTCGCCAGCCCCGCTCGACGAGGGTGGCTTCGGCCTGCCCCTGTGCCACCTTAACGCGACTCTCCGGATTAATGTCCACGTAAATAAGGCAGCGTTTGTCGAGCACCTCTTGAATCCCGGTGATCGCCCGCGCGCCATTCTCGTCGCCCGCGGCGCGTTCGAGCGCCTGCTTGTCCGCAGGGCTGAAAGGCTCGCCGAGGTAATCCATGGCTTCGACCAGGCGTTTAACCTGCGCGGCGAGGGGCTGGATCTCCACATTCTCAACCTTTGGGATCTCTGGTGCGGCAAATGAATGTGATACGAGAACGAGCACGAGGGTGATGGAGATGAGTGAAAGGAAGAGGGCAAGATGGACCGCAGAGGAAAGCTTTATGGTGTCAGAGTAGATCTTAGTAATTCCCCTCTGATTAATCATGACTCCCCCAATATAGGAGCGCATCCCGCTCTAAAAACACGTCGTCTCCGTGGGATTATGAAGCAGGCTGAGAATAATCTAATCGGGGTACTGTTGCAAATTTTAGGACTGCTCGATACTCGATCCCGCCGCGGCCGTCAACGTGTTGCGGATCGGACTGTTGAAAAATCATCCCCAGTCCTTTAAGTGGTGTCATTATATTGCGAGCTTTGCCGTCTCAAAATAATCCTTGCAAGGGAGCCACGATTTTTATAGTAATTAGTATGGGTATTAGGTTTTTACACCCTACTGCAAGAAACTTTGGCGACCACGTTGGGCCACCCGGACATTGTTCCGGCTGACTCTCAAAACGATAGCTTCAACCCAGCCTTTGGGAGGCAACTCTATGGGAATCATGCGGTTCACTCTCCTGCTTTGCACCGGCGCAGTCCTGGTGATCTTCTCGGTCGAAGGGATACACCCCATGTTCAGTGTGGGGTTATCAGGATCACAAGCGGCGAGTGCCAAAAATAGAGCGCAAGAGGAAGGCAAGTTAGTGTACGCCGACTTTGAGACGGTGAAAGATAATCGGCCCGTCAGTAACCGTGGCGGACTCATACAGCTATTTTCGTATCAAGAGAACTCGGCGCTTCAAGCTAAATTCAAAGGGCTGGAAGGAGCCAACCCGCCTGCGCCTGATCTTGTCAGACTGCGCAAGGACGACCCGAACAAGGCCATCGCGTTCGATTACGAAATACCGGCGCCGAATCAGTACGCCGGTGTCACCGTGGAGGTACACGGGCAAGCGGACCGCGACGGGAAACCCGTGGCCGATGACGTCAGCGGTTATAAGTATCTGACCTTGCAAGCCTATGCGACGGGCGTTCCTTCCCTGCGGATCGAGTTCGTCAGCCGGGGCCAGGGCCTCAACATCTCGAGCGGTTTTCCGCAGATGCTCTTTAAAGTCACCCCGGGTTTCAACACGTACAAGATACCGTTGAAATCATTGTTTCAGCCCTCCTGGGTGCAGGAGAGAATTAGTCCGAAGGACGTGCTGAAGAAGCTAACTGCGGTAAACATTAGCGCGTACTGCGAGCCGTGTACGCCGGTCAAGGGGACGGTGGTGATCGACAATCTGGTCTTCCAGAATTGATATTCGGCGGGCCGCCGGCGCGGCGGACGGTAGTGGCGCGGGATGTCAGCGCCTCAGTGCCCCTCAAACTCAATACTCTCAGGGAGGTATGACTCAGATGAATCGCATAAAAAATTTCGGTTTCATACGCACCATCCTCTGCCTCATCGCAATCGGATGTCTCCCGGCGGGCGAGACGCGTGCCCTCGACAACGGCTTAGCGAAAACGCCGCCCATGGGCTGGAACAGTTGGAACAAGTTCGGATGCGACGTGAGCGAGAAACTGATCCGAGAGGTGGCTGATGCGATGGTCACGTCCGGGATGAAGGATGCCGGTTACCAGTATGTCGTGATCGACGACTGCTGGCAGGTGGACAGGGACGCTCAAGGGAACATTATCCCTGACCCCAAACGATTCCCGTCCGGCATGAAGGCGCTCGCTGATTATATACATTCGAAGGGTCTTAAGTTCGGCCTGTACTCAGACGCGGGCACTTTAACCTGCCAGAAGCGCCCCGGGAGCCGGGGGTATGAGTTCCAGGACGCGAGGCAATACGCCGCCTGGGGCGTCGACTACTTGAAGTACGACTGGTGTTCCCACGGCACGCAGAACTCGGAGGCGTCCTACTCGATTATGCGCGACGCCCTGTCGAAAGCGGGGCGGCCAATCGTCTTCAGCATATGCGAATGGGGCTCGACCAAGCCCTGGCTGTGGGCGCGCGACGTCGGCAACCTCTGGCGTAGTACCGGGGACATTCAAGACTGCTGGGATTGCAGGAAAGACTGGGGCGGGATGGGCTTCATCCACATCCTCGACCTTCAGGACGGCCTCGAATCCTACGCCGGCCCCGGCCACTGGAATGATCCTGACATGCTGGAGGTCGGCAACGGAGGCATGAGCATTAGCGAATACCGTGCCCACTTCAGCCTCTGGTGCGTCCTGGCCGCGCCGCTGATCGCGGGCAACGACATCCGCAGCATGACGCCGGAGGTCGCCGCGATCCTGACCAACAAAGAGGTGATCGATGTCGACCAGGACTCGCTCGGTATGCAGGGGCGACGGGTTAAACGCGACGGGGACTTCGATGTTTGGGCAAAGCAATTGGCTGACGGCAGCCGCGCCGTCGCCCTGCTCAATCGCGGGCGTGCGGAGAGCCAGATGTCCGTCTCCTGGGGTGAGATCGGCTACCCCGGCCACCTCTCCGCATCAGTACGCGACCTTTGGCAGAAGAAGGACTTGGGTAAGCGGGAGGGCAGTTTTTCCGCCAACGTACCGGCCCACGGCGTTGTTATGGTCAGGATCAAACCTTAGGGCGGTGTGGCAAAATTATTTGCCACACCACCGCTCCACTGTTTGCCGGGCCCCTTGTTGATACTCTACTTCCCTTCCAGTTTTTTCAGCATCTCAATCCCGTTCGTATTGTTCGGGTTCAGTTCTATCGATCTCTTGTAGTTTTTAATGGCCAGCTCACGGTCCCCGCTAGCCATGTAGGCTTCGCCGAGGCTGTCATAGACGTTGAATGACATGGGGAACTCTTCGACGTTGAGCCGGAAGACCTCGATCGCCTCCTTCATCATCTTCTTTCTTAAAAGAGAATACCTGAGGCTGTTCATCCGGTCTTCATTCAGCACGCCGGCCCCGGGATTTATCTTTCTCCTTTCGCGGTACTCTTTGATGGCCGCCTCGCCTCGCGCCAGAATGTCTCTGGCTATCACCCTCGCCGGCGAGTCGTACCGGTCGTAGCGGATCCACGCTAAGGTTCCGCTATTGGTGAAAATGAGGACGCCCGTCTTCTGTTTGACAAGTGCCACTACGTAGCAATGAACATCGCCGTTATCGCCCCAGTGCCAGAAGGACTCGCCGTCAGCGGTCTGCTCCAGCCCCCACCGAGCCCCCAGGCGATTGACGGCGAGAGCCGGCCCGGTTGGCGCTCTGTGCAATTGGTACAGCTTTCATCGACCCTGATCTGGGCGCCAAGCATCTCTTTAATCATCTCTTTCCGGAGGCCGGCGCCGTTCAGTACCGCGGCCACGAATTTCGCGTAATCGAGCGCGGTGGTTTGAAGGCTGGCGGCGGCGTTCGTCTGTGACGGCTTTCGCCTCGAGGTCGGGCTGCCTGATTGGTCGTGGCCGGTGGCCTTCAGGGTATCGTATTTATCCAGCCAGACGTAACTGCTGCTCGTCATCTTCAGAGGCTCAAAAACGGTTTTCCTCATGAAGAGGTCGAGCGGCTCGCCCGTCAGATGCTCGACGACCTTTTGCAGGTAGACAAAGCCCTCGCCAGAATAGCTGAATCTCTCGCCGGGGGTGAAATAGATCTTCAAAGGCCCGCCCTTCGGCCTCCAGTTTCGCAACCCCGTCGTATGGCTTAAGACCCCCCGCGCCGTGATCAGATTTAACCTCTCGTCGTTCTCCACGTATGGGCCGGGAAGATACTTGTTCAATGGCGTATCCAGATTCAGCTTCCCGCTCTCGACCAGCCCCAGCACGGCGTAAGCGAAGACGGGCTTGCTCAGGGACGCGGCCTCGAACACCGTGTCGGCATCGACCGCCTCCTTTGTTGCGGCATTCTTCACCCCGAATCCACGGTGCCAGACGACCTTCGAATCCCGGATGAGCGCTATCGAAAGCCCCGGCACCACCCCCTCTTTCATCAGTTGAGGAATGAGCCCTTCGAGCCGAGGGATTAATCCCTCTCTTTCGACGCCACTCCTCAACGGAACGAGCGGCTCAGCCGCTCGTTGGGGACTGTCCTGCGCCACACTCGGCCTCGCGCCGGACATGAGCCAACTGATCAGCAACAGGGTCGCGGCGAAGCGCTTGACGAATGTGTTCATCTGCGCTCTCCTTTATTCTTACGTCAGCAGCTTACAACTGCCGCTTGATGCTGACGCCTCCGTTCGTTGTCACCGCCCGCACGGTTCTGCCGCCCTGCCCCAGGTCAACCGAAAGCTCCTTCCCGACCCGCCCTTGCACCGTGATGGGAAAGTCCGTATTCAGCCCGCCGTGCCTCGTCGAGACTTCCAGGTGCGCCGAATAGTCCTGCGGGATCGAGATTTGGATGCCACCGTTCCTCGTCTGCACGTCTAAGCCCTCGCCGTCCCATTGATTGCCGGCGAGCCTGACGTGAAGCCCGCCGTTGAGCGTCTCGCCTTTCACAGCACCAGCCAGCCTGTCAAGGACGACGCCCCCGTTGTGGGCCTCGAAGCTGATCTGCCCTTTGACTTCGCTCACCGAGATTCCGCCGTTGTAAGTCTTCAACGACAGATCTGAGTGACGGGGAAGGAATATCTCGTAGCTGACGGCCCACTGCTGCCGCTCCGGCGATTCCGTCGGTGAAGTGGCACGGACCTGACCCCCGCTTGTTTCGATCCTGACCTGTGAAGCGAGTGTGCGCGCCTCCGCGTCGCTGTCGGCCCATACCTCGAGCTTCGCCCGCACGAGCATCTCGCCCCTGTCCCATCCGGTGATGTGGACGCCGCCGCTCCTCTGCCCGTCAACCGAAAGACTACCTGGCGCGGCCAGCGTCTGCTCCCTGATCTCGCAGAAGACTGAGCGCCCGTCATCCCTCCGATGATTATCGTTGCATGCGAGCCTACCATCCTGTGCGTTGGCGATGCGGGCCAGAGAAATTAAACAAAGTAAACCGAAGCTCATCGTCGCGTAGCGCAAGTGTGTCCGTCTCATTCCAAGCCTCCTCGACAGGTAAAAGGTTGTTTTAAGGTGCAAAGCAGCGCCTTTTTAAGTGTAAACACCGCCGGGAAGGGTCTTGTGGCAGAAATTGAGTAGGAAGTGAGGTGTGCTGTACTCAGGCGCCGTCCTTTGCCAAAACCTCATCTCAAGCAAACACCGGGGCTTCCCTAACCAAATGCTATACATGAGCCCAAATCATTCACCGCACAAGCTAGTTTTGCGTCCGCATCGGCTCATCCGCTGTTGGCCCATAGATTGATGGAACCCTGGCCCCTACCAATCGCAAGTAGACAGAAAATTGGCCACGGTGGTGAATTTGATCGTGAAGTTCTGCCCAGAGGACCTCAACCGCCCTCAATTGATGGCCATAGAAATCAATCACCCGGTTCATCTCCGGTTCACCGGCCCGAGCAATTAAACCCTGAACTTCATGGTGAATTCGGCTGAACATCTCAAGCATCTCGTTCAGGCCATCCGGCCAGTTTTGAGGTCTATCAGCCGCACGGAGGTCGCCGCGCATAGCTCCCCGGCACAGGTATTCTTCGCTGATAAGTGTCCGGATTAATTCCCTGGCGCTGCGTGATTTGTCAGCCGGCCTCATATCCAACTTATCTTCGGGATACGCTTTCAATACCCTCATCGTGGTTGAAAATTCTAACCCGCGAATATTTGCAATCTTTTCTTTCTCTGACATATGGCACTCCGCCTCAAGAACTTCGGACCACCAAACCGCAATTCATCTTACTCATTCCTACCGGTAAAAAGCTAGATGACTTGCGCGTCCCCCGTCCACAACGTCTGGCCCGAATTTCTCTTCGGGAAGTTCACGGACGGCGCAATTTCTTTGAAGCCTAAACGCCTATACAAGGCTTGCGCTTGCGTCATCGAAGGCAGCGTGTCCAAACGCATACGCTCGTAGCCAAGGTTGCGCGCCTCCTTAATCACAGTTTCGGCAAGATGCTTTCCGACCCCCAGTTTTCGGAACTGAGGCCGGACATACAACCTTTTCATTTCGCAGGTATCTTCGTCCAGTTGCCTTAAGGCAATGCAGCCCGCCGTCTGATTCTCGTGAATGGCGAGCAGCAGGCAGCCGCTCGGGGGAGCGTAGCCGTCGGGAAGGCTGGCGAATTCCTCCTCAAAATTCTGGAAACTCAGATCGATGCCTAAAGAGAGGGCGTATTCCTCAAAGAGCAATCTCGCTTGCTCGAGGTGATTGTCATTTTTCACTCGGACAATTGTGATCATTACGTGACGATTCAGGCCGCCGCAGAACTTTGTGATCGTGGCTGAAACAAAGGATGCCTCACTTGGATGGGGTAGCCATCCATTACCTTAATCCTTATATACCTGTCCCGCCCGCGCCAATCTGTAAATGGCGCTCCGACGCCATCTACCTTCGCATCATGATTTCAGCAGCTTTTCC
This sequence comes from uncultured Blastocatellaceae bacterium, assembly GCA_964383905.1. Classification (GTDB taxonomy): domain Bacteria; phylum Acidobacteriota; class Blastocatellia; order Pyrinomonadales; family Pyrinomonadaceae; genus CAYLJO01. Next base: position 11,813 of record CAYLJO010000003.1, on the reverse strand, counting down.
TCATCTTTGCAATGACACCCTGATTTTTTGCTTCCGCATGGATGAATCCATTATGAACCGGTATTTATATAAATGAGCAAAATAGTGTCGTCAAAAGGCCGGTGCCGTCTGCTGATCCAGAAAGACCATCTTATCAGGCAATAGTGGGAATTATGTATGTATGCAGAACAGTTCGGCCATCTGTGATGAAAACACTGTTTATGGGTGAATGTCTGACTTGATGAGCTTTACGTAAAACGCGCCGGGGAAGAACAGCATAACCCTCGTTCCTGCTTTCAAGTCCTATCAGCTGCCCCCATCCATGAGCTACAACCTGATGCGCAGAGACGAGTTCGAGCGTGCGGCCATGCCACACACGGAGAGCCTATTGCGCACGGCTTTGAGGCTCATACGTGACCGCGCCGACGCGGAAGATATGGTACAGGAGACGCTGCTGCACGCGTGGAGGGCCTTTGATCAATTCGAGCGTGGAACAAATTGCAAAGCCTGGTTATTCCGTATCTTGTTTAATATTTCGAGCAAGCGCCGCCAGAAGCTCCGGGCGAGGCCGGCGACCCTTCCGCTGGACGGAAACGAGTCTTTGAGAGAGGCGGCGTTACGCGCTCTACCACCACAAGCCACCGCGACCGAAGTATTATCGGCGCTCGACACATTGTCCGAGGAGCATCGCGTTGTTCTAATGCTGGCGGTGGTTGAAGGCTTTACATGTAAAGAGATCGCGCACCTGCTGGCCGTCCCCGTAGGCACGGTCATGTCACGGCTCAGCCGGGCGCGCGCCGAGCTACGAAAGGTATTGACCTACTCACAGCGTAAAGAGCGATCAGCAGCGAACGCGTGCTGACGCTCAGAGCGGAAGCAACCGTAGAGACTGATGAACTGTATCGAAGCTAAATACCTGCTGCCCCTTTACGCGTCGAACGAACTCGACGCGAAAGTGATGGCAGAATTTGAACTCCATACGCAGCAGTGCGCGGTGTGCGCACGCGAAGCCGAGCAGCTAAGTCTTTACGATAATGTGCTGCGCGGAGCGTTCGCCGCTCAACCGCTCGACGCGCATGGGCTTCGCGCGCGCGTCTGGCATCAGGTTTGTTCTCCGGAGCGTAGACCAAAACCTCTGGCTGGCCGGCCCGTGATCCGTTTGATGGCGGCCGCGGCGATCATCATTATTACGATCGTTGTGGGAATCATCTACCACGTCACTCAGCTAACCTCGGGCACGGTCTATGCATCGGCCGTTGATGACCACGTTGAAGAAGTGGTGCAAGGCGCGCGCATCGAAGGCTGGCGCGAGGCGGCCACGGGTATGGAAGCATTTGTCCGAGAGCAGCTTGGCGATACGGATATTATCGATGGGCTTGCGCCCCCGGACTATCGTCTCAGGCGTGCGCGCATTTGTGGCCTGTTAGACAAACAGTATGTGCACCTCGTCTACAAAAACGAGGCGCGTGAAATCTCTTTTTATGTGAGACGCAATGACGCGGAGCTTCCCGGCGCGCCTCTGGAGACGGTAAACGGCTGCGCCCTGCACGCCGCATCGGTAGCCGGCTTTGAGGTCGCCGGATTTCAGTCACGAAGGTACACAATACTGGTTGTGAGCGACCTACCCTACACGGAGAGTTTGCGAATCGCCAGGCCGGCGGCACAGAAGGTCGGGTGAGGCGAAGCGAGATAAAGTAATCAGGAACGAAGATCGTCACAAACTAAAATCCGGACGCCAAAGGAAACAACATGACAACAATTACAAATCGCCCCTTATTATTTGTGCTGATCATCGGCGCATTGGTCCTGGTCCTGGTAGTATTCAACGCCTTGGCGGTCACGCCGGAAGTTGGCGCCCCGGCGCCTGACTTCAGCCTCACCTCTAATGAGGGCAATCAGGTGAGCTTAAGTAGTTATCGCGGCAGGTGGGTGGTTCTCTACTTCTACCCCAAAGACTTTACGAGCGGCTGCACGCTGGAAGCACATAACTTCCAGCGCGACCTGGCAAAATATGAGCAGGCGAGGGCGGTGATCCTCGGGGTCAGTGTTGATAACGCGGAATCTCACAAAAGCTTCTGCGCCAAAGAAGGGTTGAGTTTTAAGCTGCTGGCGGATACGACGGCAGAGGTCTCGGAGAAGTACGGCTCGCTGATGGAATACAACGGCGTCAAGTTATCCGCGCGGAATACTTTTCTCATCGATCCCAGAGGGAATGTGGCGAAGGTCTTTACCCAAGTCAAACCGGCTAATCACAGCGATGAGGTATTAGCCGCATTGGCCGAGCTGCGTAAAAGCATGAGGTAATAGGAGAGCGCGCATCAAATTGCAGCCATTCTGATCACGTCGTAGGAACGCCCGTGTCCGGGGAGGCATCTGCCGCCGAGGCCGATGGGATAATGTTGTCGCTCGATCGCCGGATTTGGCTTTGCAGACTCGACCTTCGCGCCCATCTATTTTCACTTCCTTGCAGTCGCTCGCACCGCAAAAGTCCCGGATGTAAGTATCCGGGCGTTTGACGTTCCTGTAACAAATCTCGTCATCGACGGCGCCGGATTAAACCCGTAAGCTGGCGGTAGTAGCTAGGCTGTACATAAACTTGCATTGGAAGAGTGGATACCGACCACTGGCTTAAGCTTGGAAGAAGTAGGGAAGGTGTACGGAGGAGAGGATACGGCCTCGAACCGGATTCGGGGAATCCGAGCGGTCCGGGATCATAGGGAGGCTCTGGGAGACGTAGGCTCAGGAAGAACTAGGAACCCACGCCACAATCGAAAGAGTGGCTGATGGAAACTCTCTTCCCGTTGGTGCTGCGCGCCCAGTTTCTATCCCGATCTTTATCATACTTTGGATTCTTGGAAAACTGCTTGTGGTGGTCTCCGATTGGCGAGATCGCGGCCACTAGTAAGTCTTAACGGCAGTGGTGTTATGACAAGCACCTTCAGCTTACTTGCGAGCTGCGATGAACCCATTCCGGCGCATGAGATCGCAAGGGGGTTTGCCTCTGCCGGTATAAAGATAACATTAAAGACACAATGTCTTGAAAAATTTCTAAACAACAAAGCTTCACATTCATTCGTTATAAATTAATAATGTGCCTGTGAGCCGGCTCAGAGGCTATTGGTGTACGTAATGGCGGCGGTAGTTGCCGTCAGGAACGAAAATTAATGGGAGGACGCGGGCGTGGTGATTCGCCGCAGACACGGTATGATGAAGGGTAAAAAGATTCTGTCTGACAATACGCGATTAGCGCTGCATCTCAAGCAAGGGGTGATACTGGTGGCTGTCGGGTTCTTGCTCATCGGCTGCAAAGGGCGAAACTCTTTGACGCTGGCCCCTCCACCCCCCGCCAGCGCATCTACCGCCGTCGGCGTGCAAACCTCCTTCGCCGATGTGGTCAGCCGGGACGCTCCTGCGGTAGTCACGATCCGAACGCAAATGCGCGTCCGCGCCCCGCAGCAGTTTCCCTTTATGGACGACCCTTTCTTCCAACAATTCTTCGGCGACCGTGGAGGTATACCCCAACCGCCACGCGAGCAGCGCGAGATGGCCCTCGGATCGGGAGTGATCGTGACAGCCGACGGCTACATCCTCACCAACCACCACGTCATCGACGGCGCCGAGCAGATCAAGGTCGATCTCAATGATAACCGCACCCTCGATGCCAAGGTCGTCGGCTCAGACCCGCCATCAGACCTGGCCGTGCTGCGCATCAACGCGAGCAACCTGCCGGTGCTGGGCCTGGGCGATTCGGACCGGGTGCGGGTGGGTGACGTGGTGCTCGCCATCGGCAACCCGCTCGGCGTCGGGCAGACCGTCACGATGGGCATCATCAGCGCCAAAGGGCGCCGGACGGGTCTCAGTACCGGCAGCTTTGAAGACTTCCTGCAAACCGACGCGCCGATCAACCAGGGTAATTCCGGCGGAGCGCTCGTCAGCAGCAGCAACGGTGAACTGGTCGGCATCAACTCGCAGATCCTCTCCCGCTCGGGCGGCTCAATCGGCATCGGCTTCGCCATCCCCTCCAACATGGCGCGCAGCGTGCTCGAGCAATTGGTCAAAGATGGCAAGGTGCGGCGCGGGCAGCTCGGCGTCGTCGTGCAGAAGGTGAGTTCGGACATGGCGGCGAGCCTGGGGCTCAAGCAGGCGGGCGGGGTGATCGTCAGCCAGGTGCAGGCTGGCAGCGCGGCCGAGCGGGCCGGCATCAGGCAGGGTGATGTCATCACCGCGCTCAACGGCGCTGCCATCACCGATGCCAACAGCTTCCGCAATCAGGTGGCGAGCACTCCGCCGGGCACGGGAGTGACGTTGACTATCCAGCGGGAAGGGCGTGAGCAGCAGGTGCGTGCAACGCTTGGTGAATTCAGTCCCGATAAAGGCCGATCGGATGAGCGGGGCCGCAACAATCAGGACTCAAATAACGGCGAGACAGACAAGCTTGGGCTTGTTGTCGAGCCGCTGACGCCGGAGATCGCCGGACAGTTGGGAGTAGGCGGCAGAACACAGGGATTGGTCGTGGTTCAGGTTGATCCGGCGGGACCCGCAGCAGATGCGGGTATTCAGCGCGGAGACGTGATCGAGCAAGTGAATCAGCAGCCGGTACGTTCGGCGGCAGACCTCAGGGCCGCTCTCCAACGGTCAGGCTCGCGCCCCGCCCTCCTGCTGGTTAATCACCGGGGGAATACGGTCTTTGTGACTGTTATGCCCCGTCAGTGAACAAGGGCATTTGAGTGAAAACAGCAGCCCAGGCACCGGTACGAGCCGTGCGCGAGGGATGGCGTCTTTCACGATCCGGCCTGCCGCCACAGTCTGTCGGCATTACTGAAGGTATGATTGACATTTTGTCCTCCACCCATTTACTGTAGATTCGTGGCTCTCTGAGGCTTTCAGGGTAAACGCAGAGGAGTAATGACCTGCTGAGAAATCACCCTTCTTGATAACCATAAAGCGTGATATATAGAGACCTCGCCGGATTCAAACACATGTTCAAAAGAAGATAGGAAAGCTCTCTTGTGTATTCCCTACGAGCGCTACTTCCCTTCCCGCCACGCAATCATTCTCCGGCTACTGCCACCTGATCCGATAAACAAACAGAACTGCTTCTGGAATATATCCGAGTGAAGAGCGATGAAAAAACGAAATACAGAAAATGTTATTGATAAGCCATTCTTTGATCGCGCTACGATCGGCGGACGCCGCTGCCCCATCTTTTTTGCCTTGGTAGCGGCCCTTCTGTTGATTACCAGCCTCTCTGTGCTCCTTCCAGGAGTTGATGCACGGGGCGGCGGCGGCCACTCCTATTCGAGCAGGAGCTCTTCCCCATCAAGGAGTTCTTCCTCCGGCAGCTCTTCCGGTAGTTCGTCGTCAAGGAGCCCCTCTTACGGCGGCACAACCAGGAGCAGCTCCAATAATAATTCGACCACGTATGGCGGCGGCACTTCGCCGACCTACCCTTCTTCCGGCGGCGGGGGTATGGGTCGCTCCTCGCTCTTCTGGTTTCTTTTCAGTATGCCGTTTATCAGCATTACACTGCTATTTCTGATCGTCGGCGTGGCCATCATTGTTGCCCGCTCGCGCCGAAGCGGGCAGGCCCCAGGCTTCGCCACCACGGCCACGCTCGAAGAGCCGGAGAACCTGACCGTCGCCGCGCATTTCGACGCGTTGCGCAAGTACGATCCTAACTTCTCGGAGATTCTCTTCACCGATTTCATCTACGCGCTCTACGCACAGGCGCAGAAGGCGCGCGGGCGTAAGGATATCGACAACTACTCCTCTTACCTGGACGGGAGCGTGATCCGGCAATTCAAGGCCCTCGCCGGCCCGGAGCTGAAAGAGGTGAAGGGCGTCATCATCGGCGCATCACACATCCTCGACGCAAGCGACCCGGAACAGGAAACCTCGGTCACAATTTCCGTACAGTTCGAAACCAATTATACGGAGATCACGGCCGCGCCCGGTGGGACGGAGAGCGCTAACACCTGGTACGCGCGCGAGCAATGGACCTTCAACCGCAGGCGTGATGTGCTCTCCCGCTCGCCCGAGAAGATTACCGCGCTGCACTGCCCGAAGTGCGGCGGCGGTCTAGAGAAGAACCCTGACGGCTCGTGCGCTTACTGTGGCGTCAAAATTATGGGCGGAGGCTTCGACTGGTACGTGACCGGCGTGCAAATCATTGACCGCGTTGCGCAGGGCCCGCTGCTGACGGAGGATGTGCCCGAAGTAGGCACGGATTTTCCGACCGTCATGCAATCCGACTTTGAGGAGAAACGCCGGCGGTTCATGGCGCTGAATCCCGACTTTGTATGGGGGAAGCTTGAGGCGCGCATCCGTTATATTTTTACGGAGCTGCAGCAGGCCTGGACGACCATGCAGTGGGAGCGCATCAGGCCCTACGAGACCGACAACGTGTTCCAGACCCACCTGTTCTGGATCACCGAGTATCAGCGGCAGCGGTTGCGTAATGTTCTTGAAAACATTCAAATCGCCCAGATCATTCCGGTTAAGATCAGGACCGACGCTTTTTATGACGCCATCACCGTGCGCATCTTCGCCGGTATGATCGATTACACGGTCGATGCGTCGGGGAAAGTTGTCTGCGGCAACCCGCGCGCACCGCGAATCTTTACCGAGTACTGGACGTTCATGCGTCGTCGCGGCGGCGGCAAGGCGAGCGATAAAGAGAATAACCAGTGCCCGAACTGCGGCGCGCCGCTCCAAATCAATATGGCGGGCATCTGCGAATTCTGCAGCGGCAAGGTCACCAGTGGCGAATTTGACTGGGTGCTGAGCCGCATCGAGCAGGATGAATCATACCAGGGGTAGGAGCGCCCACATCATTTAATCAATCGGGTGACGCCGCACAGCCTCACGGCGGCGCTGATGGGCTAGGGTGCCTGCGTGCATAGCTGTTTTACAGGGTGTGCAGGTATTCCACCAGGCGCGCCCGGTCCCTGTCACTTATCTTAGTGGTACGAACCCCGATGACGCGGCCCGCCTCAACATCACCTTTGGCGGACGGCTCGTAGCGCACCGGAACGGCATACATCTCGACCGTCCCCGTCGGGAGGTCGAGCGCGGTCCGCAGCAGCCGATCTCCGCCGGTGAGATAACTTTCACTGATGTCCACGGCGGGTACAACGAGCGCCATCCCGATTTCACTGATGTCGCGCGTGTAGCCGTCGAGCGGTAGCGACCGGTACCCCCGGTCGGCGGCTGTCGAAGCACTGAACACCATGCGGACTCTATGTCGCGCCTTATATCGCCGGGCCCGGCGGCGATTACCCACGAACTGACGTAAGCGGGCGACGACCGAATACAGTATGTTGGGGTAAAGGGCAGTTTGAAGTAACTGTTCGTCTACGGGCTGACGCACGGCATGAGCAGCTATGTTTGAGCCTGCCGGGATCATATCGGATCCCTAACCTTTCTCCGCACACACTAGCGCCAGGTGCAAAAGCGATACCAGAATCAAAAGTGCAATCATAAAATCATTAACTTGCAATGCTCCCTCAGGGGAGATGAGACAAGTGCCCTTCTCTGCAGCACACCGGCCGGCCGCCGGTCTGTCGAGGGCAATAAAACTGCAATAAGGCGTTAATTAAAGCGAGGTTAGATCTGTTCTGAGTTAATATGGCCCGGCGGTGATTAATGTTCTGAATACGGGCGCTGTTAAGTGATCGAAAACCCTTTACAAATCAGTATGTCCCTTGGAATATTAGCCTCAGAAGACCGGCTCACTGCTCTTCCACTGCCTGGCAACCGGCGCGGGTGAGACGAAAGCGTGTCCTCAAGGAGACCAGACATGGCCGATCAAGTCCGCGATGCTAGCCGTGCCAACCCGGCTATAGAAGCGCAAACCTCCGGCGATGACCGGTTCCGGGCCCACTTCAAGAGCCTCCCCGTGCCGGCGTACGCATGGCGTAAGGCCGGAACCGATTTTCTGCTGGTTGACTTTAACGACGCCGCCGGCAAGATCACGCGCGGAAGAATTACCGGCCATGTCGGAAAAACCGCAACCGAGCTGTACCGTCAGAGGCCCGATATACTGGATGATTTGCACCGCTGCCTCACCGGCCAAACTGTCATCAAACGAGAGATGCCGTATCACCTCGCATCAGTGGATGAGGCCAAACAGTTTGTCGTCACCTACGTGTTTATCCCACCCGACCTGGTGATGGTGCATACCGAGGATATTACCGAACGCAGGATGGCCGAGGAGGCTCTGCGTCAGGCGTAGCAACGGTATGAGGGGTTGGTGGATTCGATAGACGGCATTGTCTGGGAAGCGGACGCCCCGCCCTTAAAATTTACTTTCGTCGGCAGGCGTGCCGAGCAGGTGATCGGCTACCCGCTCGAGCGGTGGCTTTCCGAGCCGGCATTTTTGGAGAAACACCTCCACCCGGAGGACCGCGACCGGGTCGTTACCCTTTTTGCCGAATTAATTCGGGAATGGGGTTCGCGTCAATTTGAATTTCGCATGCTTTGTGGGGACGAGCGGGTCGTCTGGCTCAGTTGTTTTGCGAGGGCGTTGGGTCAAGACCCAGCGGTAAAGCTCCAGGGAATCATGGTCGACGTCACAGAACGCAAACAGGCTGAGGAGGCGCTCCACAGGAGCGAGGAGCATTTGCGGCAGTCGCAGAAGATGGAGGCCATCGGCCGCCTTGCCGGCGGAATGGCCCACGACTTTAACAACATGCTCACGGCGATCAGCGGTCAAAGTGATCTGGCGCTGAGACGACTCAGTAACGACGACCCCTTACGCCGCCGGATCCTGGAGATCAAGAAAGCGGTGAATCGCGCGGCCTCGCTGACCCACCAGATCCTGGCCTTCAGTCGAAAACAGATGCTTCGGCCAAAGGTTTTGGACTTAAATGCGCTGGTCGCCGGCATGGACCAGATGCTGCAGCGGCTGATCGGCGAGGATGTTGAGTTGATGACTCTGCTGAAACCGGGGCTGGGCCAGGTCAGTGCCGACCCGAGTCAGATCGAACAGATCCTCTTGAATCTGTCGATCAACGCCCGCGACGCCATGCCGCAGGGCGGCACCCTAACCATTGAGACGGCGAACGCCGACCTGGACGAGAGCTACGCCCGCACCCACGTCCCGCTCGTGCCGGGCCCCTACGTCATGCTGGCCGTCGGCGACACCGGTATCGGCATGAGTTTGGAAGTCCGGGAGCACATCTTTGAACCCTTCTTTACCACTAAGGAAACAGGTCAGGGCACGGGGATGGGGCTGGCGACCGTCTACGGTATCGTCAAGCAATCGGGCGGCTACATCTGGGTACATAGCCGCCGGGGCCAGGGCACGACCTTTGAGATTTACCTGCCGAGGATTGAAGGGGCGCGGGAGCAGGGCGAGACCGATTGGGTCTCCACGGAACTGCCGCCCGGGACTGAGACGATACTATTGGTGGAAGACGAAGGTGCGATCCGCTCGCCGGCTCGTGAGATTCTTGAGATGATGGGTTACAGGGTTTTAGAGGCGGCCCGCGGGGGCGAGGCGATAGCATTGAGCGAGCGGTACGAAGGCCCGATCGATCTGTTGATTACCGACGTGGTAATGCCCGGGATGGGTGGACGACAGTTGGCCGAAAGACTCTTGATAACGCACCCGCGAATGAGAGTTCTTTACACCTCGGGTTACACGGATGACGCGATGATGCGCCACGGGGTGCTCGATCAAGGATTGCCTTTGTTGCAAAAACCGTTCACGGCTGATGCCCTGGCGAAGAAGGTGCGTGAGGTATTGGACGCGTAATTCGTCGACGGGTCGCAGATTCGCCTTCTTCAACATTTGAACCCGTCCCGGTATTGAGCCGCGATCAACTCCGGGTGATGAATCCGAAAGTGAATCAACGCTCTGCCTGATCCAGGCGCGCCGCCGCCGCTTCGTCCACCAACCACAACAAATCCCCCTGTGTCGGTCGTATAAGCTGCGCCGGGTAGCGCTCAGGCTCATCATCGCCTTCCAGGACGGCACGGAGTGTTTCCGCCTTGTCGGCGCCGCTGATAATAAATATCAGGTGGGCGGCGTTGTTCAGCACCGGTGGCGTCACCGTAATCCGGTAAGCGTTAAACTTCTCGACCCACTGTGCCACGACCAGCCGCTCCCGCTCCTTGAGCGCCTCAGTTCCGGGAAAGAGTGACGCGGTGTGCCCGCACGGCCCCATCCCGAGCAGGACGAGATCGAAGCGCGGCAGTTGCCCCGGAGTTAACTTGAAGAACTTCCGCAGCGTCTCTTCGTATTCTTTCGCGGCGAGAGCCGCATCCGGGTTCTCGGCTTTGATGCGATGCACGTTTCCCGGCGGGACGGGCACCTTCGAGAGCAATGTCTCGTTTGCCATCCGGTAGTTGCTTTCAGGATCGCCGGGCGCTACGTGTCGCTCATCACCCCAGAAGAAATGAATGCTGCCCCACGGTATCCGCGAGCGAAATCCCTCCGACTCGCTCGACAGTAATGAATACAGGCTCTTCGGCGTCGAGCCGCCGGAAAGCGCGACCGTGAATGCGCCTTTTTCTCGCGCCGCTTCCTGAGCGCGTCGCACAAACTCTTCTGCCGCCGCCCTGCTCAGTTGACCGGCGTCGGCCAACACTCTGACTTCTCGTTTAACTGGTGCCATCCGGCTACTCCTTTACGGTAGATTCACACATCTTTGCGGTCTCTCGGTTCTAACTCGAGCGAACAGTTTATCCTAAAGCTTCTTACGGCACATCCCGGCCCTCACCAAAATCGAGCACCCGGAAGGGCGCCACCCCCTCATCCGCCTTTTCGAGGACGCGGTTAAGCTCCGCCACCGGTTCGTCCTCGCCCTCTTCGCTTAACTGAAACGTTCCGTAGTGGATGGCGACGCTCGTTCTTGACCCTAGAATCTCGTGAGCGCGGACGGCCTCGGCCGGCGACATATGAACGGGCGACATCAAGTCTCGCGGAAGATAGGCCCCAATCGGAATCAGCGCCAGCCGGATCGGCGCGAAACGATCTCTGATCTGTTCGAAATGCGCGCCGGCGGCCGTATCCCCGGCGAAAAAGATATTCCCTGACGGCCCTTGAATGACATGGCCGCACCACAAAGTAGCGTTGCGATCACTCAGCCCGCGCCCGGAAAAATGCTTGGTCGGGACGCTCGTCACGCGCAGTCCACCCGGTGCTTCCACACCCTGCCACCAATCGAGTTCCGTCGAAACCGGAATACCCTTCTCCTCCAGGAGCGCACGGTTGCCGAGACCGACAATAATTTGCGGCTGCCCGCGGGCTACCAGGCGCACGAGCGTCGCCGTATCCAGATGGTCGTAGTGGTTGTGGCTCAAGAGAACGACGTCGATCGGCGGTAAGTCATCAAACCGCAGGCCGGGCGGCCTGTGCCGCCGCGGTCCGGCCCACGTCACCGGACTGGCGCGTTCGGACCAGACCGGGTCGGTCAGTATATTAACCCCATCCATCTGGATCAGCACGGTCGCATGATTGACGAAGGTCACGCGCAGTCTTCCCTCGGAGACCCGGCGAGGAGGCGGCGGCCCGGGCGGGAAGTCACGCCACTCGTGCCAGTTCTTCGCCCCGCCCGCAAACCTTTTGAGGAAAAATTTAATAAAACCCTTCTGCTCCGCCGGCTCCAGGTTGCGGAACTTTTCTCCGTCAAAGTGATCTGTCGGGGCGCCCCGGTAGCGCGGGGCCGAAAGCATGCGATCCACGATCATGTACGCGGCCAGTCCGCCGGTCAGACCCGCGCCGGTCAACAGGAGCGAACGCCGGAGCCATTTATTGCTCGGAAGAAATCTCATGAACCTCATATCTGCCGGTGATCATGGCCGTTTTCCTTAGCATTTTCGTGCCATTC
>CAYLJO010000002.1:0-104576 GCA_964383905.1 uncultured Blastocatellaceae bacterium | reverse complement strand
TCCTCCGCGAGTCGCTCCGGCGCTTGCGCCCACGCGACCGCCGCCTGCGCGCCTTCCAGGAACTGCTGCACCAAGTCGTGCCATTGCTGCTCATGGTCCGGCGCCGCGCTCGGGTAGTTCGCTCCGCTGCACAACAACGCGTCGGCAGCCGCCTTGTCTCGCTCGACAACGATGCGCTGCCACGTCGCCGCATGCCACAGCTCGTCGTAGATCGAGTGCGACGCGCCGGCCGGGCGCAGCGTGACCTGCTCGAGCGTCAGCCCGGATAACAAATCGGCCCGCGCCGAGAACTCGCCGGTCAAGAATAAGTGCTCCCAGATATTCATCGCTCGGCTCCATTGCTTCCTCTGTTTGACCCGGCGGCCCCGTAGCCGCCCAACTTAATGTAGGCGTACTATTAGCCGCCAGTAAAGACGCCCATTTCGGCGTCTAATCCCACTAAACTGTCAACTTCTCTTGATTTTCTTTAACTCCGGATGTGTTTTACGCCCCACCCTCGCCAGAGGAGGACGCCCATCCCATCCCAGTCCGGGCATAGCACAAGAGGGCTTCACCAACGTCTCAACTGCCAGAGCAGGTTGCGCGACCACATCAGCACCCTTCATGACGGCATCCGCACGGAAGAAGCGTAGGCTGACTGGATCAAACGTTTCGTCCTCTTCTGCCATAAGCGGCATCCTGCTGAAATGGGCGCCACCAAAATTTTGGCAATAATATGGTTGGCTCGCCTCTACACTTTGAACTCGATTAAATCCCACAGATTGCCGTATAAGTCTTCAAAAACGGCTACCCTTCCGTATTCCTCATTTTTCGGCTCCCTGACAAAAATTATGCCTCGCGATCGCATACTTTGATAATCCCTCCAAAAATCATCGGTTTTCAGAAACAAGAAGACTCGCCCACCCGTCTGGTTCCCGATGCGGCTCCTCTGTTCTGAGCCTTCGCCTTTAGCCAGCAACAAGCAACATCCTTCTGAGCCTTTCGGCGCGACTAAAACCCACCGCTTTGTTTCGCTCTGCGGCGTATCTTCTACGAGGGTGAAGTTTAATTTCTCGGTATAGAATTTTATGGCTTCGTCGTAGTCGCTCACTACTAAAGCAATATGTACAATACTCTGTTTCATAGTTTTATTTGTCCGGAGGTGGGCCAGGTATATTTATGCCAAAACTTTAATGGGTTCGCGAGCAAGGTAGCATACCTGACATAGAGCCGGTTTGGTGCGCAAGAGATGAACTCGCTTTAAGCAATCGGATCAAATCACATCCTCTGCTTTAAAGGCAGCGATGTTTTCCGCGGTGTAGCCTATCTCGCGCAACACCTCATCGGTGTGCTGGCCCAGCATCGGCGGAGGGCGGCGAATTGCGCACGGTGTTTGGCTCAAGCGAGAGGCAAAACCGATCTGGTCGATTTCGCCGAGGGTCGGGTGCGGTATTCGTTGGCGCAATCCGTAGTGGGCCACCTGCGGATCGGCAAGAGCTTCGGGTACGGTGTAGATCGGCCCGCATGGGACCGAGGCCGCGTCGAGCCGGCGGACGATCTCGGCAGTCTCATAGCTGCTGAAGATTTCCTCGATTAACGGCGCGAGCACCCGGAGATTGGTGATGCGCCCCGTGTTATCGCTAAACCGCGGATCGTCGAGCAGGTGTGGAGCATTCATTGCTCGACAAAAGCGCGCCCAGATAGCGTCGTTGCCGCACGCAATATTGACATAGCCGTTGCGTGCCTTGAATGTCTGGTAGGGTGCGACGATCGGATGAGCATTGCCCGTGCTGACCGGGGCCTCACCGGTAGCAAAGTAAATGCCGGCCTGATAAGTAAGGAGCGCAATCTGGCCACCAAGCATCGACGTGTCAATGCGCTGCCCCTCCCCGGTCCGCTCGCGATGGAAAAGGGCGCTGACGACGCCGTAGGCTCCGAACATTCCGGCCGCAATGTCAGCAATCGGCACGCCAAACCTGGTCGGCTCGCCATTCGGTAAACCGGTCACGCTCATTAAGCCCGACATTCCCTGGACGATTAAATCGTAAGCGGTGCGGTCGCGCGCCGGCCCTTCCTGGCCGAAGCCTGAAATCGAACAGTAGATGATGGCAGGCCGCCGGGCGCGCACTGCTTCATAGCCGAAGCCGAGCCGCTCGGCCGTCCCCGGACTGAAGTTTTCGACGAGAACGTCGGCGCTCTCGATCAATCGCCATAGAATGGCGCGGGCACTCTCGCTTTTAAGATCGAGCGTAACGCTGCGCTTGTTCCGGTTGATGCTCAGGTAATAAGCGCTTTCGCCTTTAATGAAGGGTGGTCCCCAGTGGCGCGTGTCGTCGCCTTTTCTCGGCTGCTCAATCTTGATAATGTCGGCCCCCATATCGCCGAGCATCATCGTGCAATACGGCCCGGCCATCACGCGCGTTAAATCAACGACGCGAACCCCCTCTAAGCATGGGCTGCTCATTTGGCCCTTCATCTGCCTTTCAGTCATCCGAATGCTCCGGCTCAGAGCGTTGAGACGATGTGGACGGCGATAAACGCTCCAGCACTCGGGACATACCCCATATGCTTTGAGTCTTGAACCGCCCCATCTTGCGAAACTTACGGTAGCGCGCTTTGATCAGTTTCTCCGGCGATTGCCGCTCAATCGCCGCCAACTCGTAAATCAACGCCTGCTTCAATATCCGTGCGGCTTCGTCCGGGTTAGCGTGGGCCGCGCCTTCCGGCTCCGGCACAATGCCGTCAACCACCCCAAGCTGCTTGCAGTCGTAGGCCGTCAGCCTCAGAGCTTTACTGAGGTCTTCGGCACGACTGGCGTCACGGTAAAGAATCGCGGCGGCGCCCTCCGGAGCAATCACTGAATAAACAGCGTGCTCGAGCATCAGAACGCGGTCGGCAACGCTCAGTGCCAGCGCCCCCCCACTGCCGCCTTCGCCGATAATCGCACTGATGATCGGCACAGGTAGGTCGCTCATTGTCGCCAGCGTCGTCGCAATCGCGCGCCCCAGACCGTTCTCTTCCGATACTATATCCGGGTTGGCGCCGGGAGTATCGACCAGGCAAATCACCGGGACATGAAACTTGGCCGCGAGGTGAAGCGCGCGCTGCGCCTTGCGAAAACCTGTGGGACGGGTCCGCCCGCCACCGCGCCTCTCATGCTCGGCCTCGCCGCTGCCGCGCTCTTGGCCGACGCTGACGACTATTCGGCCACCCAGTTCGGCAAAACCGCACACGATCGATAGATCATCGCCGTGCAACCGATCGCCGTTGATTTCGACCCACTCCTCCGTGATGCGCTTGAGATAGCTCAACGAAGTCGGGCGGTCCGGACGGCGTGCGAGGCTCACCATCTCCCAGGGCGACTCATCCGGCTCGGCAACTTTCGGCGGGCGACGCCTGCCCTTAACTCTGGGTTGCCGCCTTGTCGGGCACAGTAGGCTGAGCACACGTACCAGATAATCGCGCAGCTCTGTACGGTCGATGATCTCGTCGAGCATACCGTGTCCCAGTTGGAACTCGGCCGTATGAGAACCGGTGGGAAGTTTCCGGCCGGTCGTCTGCTCGACGACGCGCGGCCCGGCAAACCCGATGAGCGCGTGCGGCTCGGCCACGGTGATATCGCCGAGGCTGGCAAACGAGGCGTAAATACCGCCCGTCGTGGGATTGGTTAATACTGAAATATAAGGCAAGCCGGCCCCGTGCAGGTGCTCGGCCGCTGCGGCCGTCTTCGCCATTTGCACCAGCGAGAGCATCCCTTCCTGCATCCGGGCGCCCCCCGTGCCGACGACTGTGATCAACGGCAGGCCCTCTTCGATCGCCAGCTCGAACACGGCGGTGATTTTCTCGCCGACCACCGAGCCCATCGATCCGCCCATGAATTCGAAAGCCACGACGGCAAGTACCGCGTTGCGTCCGCCAATCTTGCAGGTGCCGGTGATCACCGCGTCCAGCAGTCCGGTCGCGCGACGCGCTTCATCCAGCCGCTGGCGGTAAGAAAGTCTATCGCTAAATTCTAACGGGTCGGTCGAGACGAGCCGGCGCTGCTGTTCCTTGAAAGAGTCGCGGTCGGCCAGTAGCCCGACGCGGCGTCTGGCCGGGAGCGCAAAATGGTAGCGGCAGTTTTCGCAGACGGAGAATTGCTGGTAGGTCTCCTGCGCTGTAAGATCGGAAGAACAACGTGGACAAATGTTTGGCTCAACGGGCCCCCCGTCTTTATCAACCGGGTGATGAAAAAGATTATTAATGCCACTCAAAGCTTTCAAAACTACTTCCTACTTTCTAACTGCAATTGCGCCGTACCCTATGCCGCCTATTCTGAATTCCTAAAGCTTTCCTCTGCGTCCTCTGCGGTTCATCTCGCCTTTCTTTAGCTCAACCTATACAGAAACGCCAAGGTATGCCCGGCGCACGTGGTCGTTAGTCATCAGCTCCCGACCCGAGCCCTCCAGCGTGATTCGACCCGTCTCAAGCACATAAGCATAATCGCATACCTGGAGGGCATAATTCATGTTCTGCTCGACGAGCAGGACGGTCACGCCCTGATTGACGATCCCGCCAACAAAAGTAAAGATCTCGTCAACCAGCTTGGGGGCCAGCCCGAGCGAAGGCTCGTCAAGCATCAGAAGCTTTGGCTCCGCCATCAGGGCCCGCCCGATGGCGCACATCTGCTGCTCGCCACCCGAGAGCGTCCCGGCAAGCTGGCCGCGCCTCTCTTTAAGGCGGGGGAACATCCCGTACACCCTGGCGAGATTCGACGGCGCGTGGCTCCTAAAGCTCGGAGAGAAAGCGCCCATCAGCAGGTTCTCTTCGACAGACATGCGGGGCCACAATTGCCTCCCTTCAGGCGACATGACAATGTGCCGCTTCACCCTTTCGTGAGGCGGCAGGCCCGTAATATTTTCACCGTCGAAGAAGATGCTGCCCTTCTTCGGCATCAACATGCCCGCCAGGGCTTTCAATGTTGTCGTCTTGCCCGCTCCGTTCGAGCCAATGATGCTGACTATCTTGTGCTTCCTGATAGAAAAGGATATGCCCCAGATAACCTGCACCGCCCCGTAGGCGATCTCAAGGGCCTCGGCGGCTAATAAGACTTCCTGTTGGTTCTCACTCATCCCGCTTTTCCACGGCCGCTGTCCCGAGATACGCCTCAATAACTTCCGGGTTGTTCTGGATCTCCTCGGGACTGCCCTCGGCCAGTTTCCGCCCATAATTTAGCACCGCAATCCTGTGGCACACCGACATGACCGCTTTGATATCGTGCTCGATGTAGATGATGGTGACCCCCTGTTCCCGTATTTGGCGGAGCAGGTCGAGCACAGACCTGGTCTCCGTTTCCGTCAGTCCGCCACATATCTCATCGCAGAGAAGCAGTATCGGGTCGGCCGCCAGGGCGCGGGCCAGCTCGAGCCGCTTCTGATTACCGATCGGTAAGACTGAGGCCGGTGTGTGGGCCAGATGGTCCAGCCCGATAAACTTCAGGACCTGTGTGGCGGCCTCACCGGCCGCCGCGGAGCCATTAATCCTGCGCCGGCCAAAATGTAGAGCCACCTTGACATTCTCGAGCACCGTCATGGATTTGAAGGGCCTTACCACCTGGTGCGTGCGAACGATACCGGCCTTGACCCCCTGGTAGGGTTTAACGCCCGTCACATCTTTCGTCTTGAGCATGATGGTCCCCGAGCTTGGTCTGAGCGCCCCGGCGATCATACTGAAGAGCGTTGTCTTCCCGGCGCCATTCGGCCCGATGAGACCGAAGATCTGCCCCTCAGTCACCTCGAGCGTGACATCCTTGACAGCGGCCAGCCCCCCAAAATATCTGGTCAAGCCTTTAGTTTGTAAGATTGGCTCTATAGCCTGCCCTTCCCCCTGCGGTTGATCCCCGAGAGCCTGCCCAACAGACCGACGACCCCCCCGGGCTCGAAAAGAATAATCAGTATCAACAACGCGCCGTAAAGCAATAGATGTAGTCCCGGGAAAGCGGCGACCAACTGTTCCTGGACTATGCCGTAGATAACCCCGCCGATAACCGGCCCCCAGATTGTCCCGAGGCCCCCGATGACGGGCATGAGAAGTATCGACACACTGGTCTGAAAGGCAAACACGCCTTCCGGGTGAATGAACGCCGCATACCTGGCGAATACGCCGCCGGCAGCGCCGGTCAGCGCCGCCGCGAGCGCATGAGCCGCCAGCTTGTAGGTGAACGGATTAAGGCCCAGGTCGGCGGCGGCCACCTCATCTTCTCTGACCGCGACGAGGCCCAGCCCGAATTTGGAGTTGCGGACTGCAATAGAGATGATCACGGCGATTGCAGCCAGGATCAGGGCGGTGTAAAAATGCTCGACCTGATTGAACGGCGCACGCTCCACAATGCGGTATCCGCTGGCCCCGCCGGTGATGGACAGGTTAGACATCACCACGCGGACGGCCTCGCTGACGCCAATGGTCGCAATAGCAAAGTACGGCCCGCGCAGGCTGAATGTCGGCAACCCAATGACCAGGGACACCAGCGAGGCGACGACGGCCGCGGCCAGGAATGACAGGTAGGGCTGCACGCCGGCCGTGATCAAAAGGGCCGCAGTGTATGCCCCCAGACCATAGAAAACGGCGAAGCCGAAAGAGACTTGTCCCGCAAAGCCCCCCAGCAAGTTCCACGCCACGCTGGTCGTGACCCAGACCAGGGTCACGAAGAGGAGCCGCGTGTTATTGGGGTCCAGACCTATTAATGGGAGCATGGCCAGAACGGCCAACGCCAAAAAAGGCACCCAGCTTGCGGCCGATCTAAATGGCAAAATGCGCTCTGTTCTCCCGGCGTCTGCGATCATGCCCGACGCACCCTTCTTTCCAGGAGGCTGGCGACCCCGCCGGGCAAGACGATGAGCGCGACGACCAGGAGCCCGAAAGATATGGCCGGCTGGTACCCGGCCGGAACAAACAGGATGCTGAACGTCTCGACGAGCGCGAGAATTACGGCGCCCAGGGCCACGCCGGAAAACGACTCCAGGCCGCCGAGGACGATGATCACGAAAGACCTGATCAGAAACGGCCGGCCAAAATCCGGGTTGAAAGAATAGAGGGTGGCCAGCAGGGCGCCGGCCAACCCAGAGAAAGCGATGCCCACCCCGAATGTCAGCCGCGCAGTCTTCTCCGTGTCTATCCCGACGATCTGTCCGGCGTACCTGTTCTGGGTCAGCGCCCTGACCGACCGGCCAAACCAGGTCCTGTTCAAAGTAAACTGGAGGACTATTAAACAGGCCACGCCCGCGGCAAAGACCACGACTCTGACGGTCGAAACCATCACCGGCCCGACGCGCAACGTCGATAACGTACGGGGAGTTAAGATCGCCCGGTCGGTGTTGCCCCAGACCAGGTAACCGATGTTCTGCAGGACCAGCCAGAGTCCGAACAAAAGAAGCAGGGAGGTCAGCGTCGGCACGTCCGACGTCGGTATCCACCTGACCAGCAGCCGGTGGACGACCATACCCAACAGAAAGAAGACCGGGAAGGCGAGGACCGCGTTGATTACCGGGTCGAGCCCGAAGCGCTGAAAGAGTTCGTAGGCGAAGTAGGCGCCAAGCATCATGAACCCGGCGTGGGCCAGATTAACAATCTTCATCACACCGTAGATGACCGTCATCCCGTAGGACATGGTCGCATATACGCCTGCCAGAAGCAGCGCGGCGATGAGCAGATTCAGAAAGTCTACTGCGCTCATAAGGAGCGGCTATTTCTGCTTCGGTATCGGCGCCACCGCGTCTCCGGTGGCCGCATCCTTTGGGTAAACGATGTCCACCTTACCTTCCGGCTTGTTCTGGACAATAACGAAGCTGGCGGTGTCTTGCCCGTTATCCTGGAACTTGAGCTCCTGGCCCGGAAGAAGAGAATCCTTCATATCCGTCTGCTTCAGCGCGTCGCGAATGGCCGTCTTATTCAGACTGCCTGCTTTCTCGATGGCGGCGGCCAGCGCCCTGACCGCATCGTAAGCCGTCGCCGGGTACCAGGAATCCGGCTCCCTCCCGTAAAGCGCCTTATAGTCATCCACAAATTGCTTGACCTGCGGGTACGGAAGCTTCTTGGACCACCAGATGCCCGCGAAGATATAGTTGACCGAATCTCCCAGGGCCTTCCTGGCATCCTCTTCGGGTCCGCGCGCCCCATAGCTTAACATCCGGTGGTACATGCCACTTTGAACATACTGCCTGTGCATTGTGATGTAATCCTGCAGGTGCGCGTCGGCCAGGAACATGTCAGCGTTAGCACTCTTCACCTTCTGTAAAAGCCCGGAGAAGTCAGTGCCGCCAAGCTCAAAATTTTCGCTAAAGACGACATCAAAATATCCCGGATGCCCCTTGATCCAACTCTTTATTCCGTTGCCGTAGTCAACCCCGTGGTCCGTATTCTCAAGGGCCATCGCGATCTTGAGCCCCTTATTGAGCTTGCCCTGGTCGACGAGGCTTCCCAGGAATTCGGCCGTGGTTGATCCCAAAAGGGTCGTCGGGCTCAAGGTCCCAAAGACCCACTTATAGTTATGGCTGAAGATGGTCGTGGCGGCAGCCCCGGTCGTAATCCACGGCGTCTGGTACCTGTCCGGCATGACCGACTCGGCTTCGCCGAGCGCGGTGGAGTAGCCGCCCAGGACCGCCACGACATTATCCGAGCTCATCGCCCGCTCGACTAACGAGGCGGACTTGGCCTGATCGGAGCCGTCGTCGTAAAAGACTTCCTGGAGAGGGAGCTTCTTCCCCAGATCTCTAACAAGTACTCCGCCACCGCCATTAATTTTCTTGAAGGCCAACTGGATGCCTTCCCTCTGGTACTGGCCGGGCTTTGCCTCCCGGCCCGTGATAGGCAGCACCACACCGATCTTTATCGAGTCACCACCCGCCGGGCTCCCGCCCGGCGAGCCCCCGCTTTTGCAGCCTGTCAGTAACAGCGATTGAACGAGAATCAGCGTTACCACACCGGCCACCACAAGCGCCCGCCTCACTTCTCTCCAGATCAACGTTTTCGTCACGGCGGTTTTCCTCCAGCGAATCATCATCAAACCTCTAAATCCGGTTTAATGTGAGCCGGAACGAGGCTTCGTGATGAGGGGCTAACATTTTTCGATTCGAGATGAGCCTTAAATCGGGGCCTGTAAGCTCACCCCCGTGTAAGGACTTGGCATGAGCCGTGCAGCGATTATTGCGCACGGCACTCCAACCCTGTAGATGCGGACTATACCTATGATTGCGAAGAGCACCAACAATTTACCACAAAGGTAAAAGTCATACCATTCGATTTATCAGCTTCCTTTAATGTGGAAGGAGTCAAGAGAGATGAAATCCGCCTACGCTTGTAGAGCATCAGGCGGCAAGAGATGCGTGAATCGCCCGGAGGCGAGCAATCAACTGAGGGAGCTCTTCGCGGTGGTAGACCGGCAGGTCGCCGATCAGGTCGGTGAGGCTTGAGTCTTCACCGCGCGATGTGAATAGCCTCTCATTCGCCCCGGCTCTCTCGCCGTCAAACAGGTAGAGTGCCGAAGCCATGTCAAGCGCGCGGCGGGCCGATGGTTTGATCTTCCCCCCGCCTCCGCGCGCTACCATCACAGCAAAATCAACGTTAATGAACTGTTGAAAGCTATTGCCCTCGATCAAAACACCTTCGGATTGGACACTTTCCAGCGCCCGCTTAATTCCCTGCTCGACCTGATGATCGGTGACAATCACCCAATGGACATTGGCCGCCCCCGCATCCCAATATCGTCCGGTATCTTTCCCCGACGCATACGTCTGCTGGCGCCCTGAACGGATCACCGGTTGATCGCTGAGCAGGTGGCTGACGCAGCACGCGTGCGGGTCTTTGCCGCACGAACGATAATGCCCGCGGGTGATCTTAATTGCTTCCCAGCCCGGAAGGGCGCGCAACAGGTCACACATCAACGTGGTCTTGCCGACCTCGGAAGAAAAGCCACCAATGGCGACAGTAGTTCGTGACATAATCTTATCCCGGTATGCCAGGTTAATTAACAAACCTATTACCGGAGGCCTACGAGATAAAGACGGCCGAGCGCTCCCTCCCTCTATTAGCCGCATTCACCGGCTACGCCTGCTTCAGCCCGCCCGTCACCTAAGAGCTTGGCAGTAACAGTGATCGCACTGCAGATAGTACAATATTAACAGATAGCGTAGTGGTAAGCATATGGTTGAACGCGGCCGGCCGGAATATTCGGGATTAATTCGACGCATCGCCGAAGCGATAGGGCGCCACACTGATGCTGTGGCGGGGGGAGCGACCGCCGAAGAGGCCGCCCGGAGATGGACCGAGGCCGGTTTCGACGATGCGGAAGAGGTCGAAGATTGGCTTCATGCCAGATGCTTCGACGCCGAACGCGCGCGCGTCCTGGAGATGGCAGGCATCACACCTGAGCAGGCCAGTATTCGCACCACCGCCGGCAGGACGAACGATGCCGATACGATCGGCAACAAACTGGCCAGGGGCGATTTGAGCATTGAGGAAGCGAAGCGTATCATCACCAGCGCATTCTGGAGCTCCTGACGCTCTTCAACATCGTCTCAGGTCGCGCCATCCATTTTGCTGTGCATTAAGCAGGGAGGGGTATCAGCGATACTCAAATTGAGATTTGAACATCATGTGCCAACCTGACCAAGACGACTCCGCGCTACGCCAGATGACGGACGATTCGTCAAAGGAAGAAGGCGTGAGAAGTGGAACGGCCTTCTTGTTCGACCTTGACGGCACGCTGGTCGACAGCGTCTACCAGCACGTACTCGCCTGGCGCGAGGCTCTCGAAGCGGGCGGCATCCGCCTGGCGGTCTGGCGCATCCACCGCCAGATCGGGATGAGCGGCGGATTGTTCGTCAACGCGTTGCTTAGGGAGACCGGGCACCGCGTCTCCGTCGAGGAGGCCGAGCGGCTACAGCGGATCCATGCCGAGGCGTATGCCCGCTACATGTCGCAGGTGCGCCCGCTGCCAGGCGCGCGAGAGCTGCTCGACTACCTGACGCGCGCAAGGGTGCCGTGGGCGGTCGCGACCAGCGGGCGGATCGAGAGTGCCCGCCTCACACTTGATCTACTGGGCGTCGGCCCGGAGGCCGTGGTGGTGACGCGCGACCAGGTGCGGCACGCCAAGCCCGACCCCGACCTGTTTCTGGCGGCGGCAGAGCGGCTGGGCGTGGACGTTGGCGCTTCTGTCGTCGTCGGAGACAGCGTGTGGGATCTGCTGGCGGCGCGGCGGGCGCGGGCGCTGGGCGTGGGGCTGCTGTCGGGCGGTTACGGGCGTGAGGAGCTGGAACGCGCGGGCGCGTACCGGGTTTATAACGACCCTGCGGACCTGCTGCTTCGGTTGGATGAGGTGGGCGTCAGGAGCGCGGAGTGATGAAAATTTTGTCGGTGGAAGCATGTCTATGAATCACACGCTCAATACCACCTCAGGTCGCGCTATTCACCTGCGTTATTATTAAGCAGACTCTTTTTTCGATAGGGCGAGAGCGATTCCCGCCGCCACTCGCGCGTTGTTCTCCAGTAAGGCGATATTGGCTTTCAGAGTGGCGCCGGAGCTTAACACGCCAGCACGCGCGAGCAGGTACGGCGTCAATTCGCGCCCACAAATTCCCTTCTCTTTTGCTTCCGTGAGAGCTTTATCCAGCACCTCTTGCAGGTCGCTCGCCGCAACTTCCGCCTCCACGGGCACCGGCACCGTTACCAAAGTCGCCCCCTTCAGACGTAGTTCGCTGCGCGCCCGTACAATATCGGCCACGTCTTCAGGCGATTCGGCGCGCGCGTCCACCGTCAGCCCGCTTCGCCGCGAATAAAAACCAGGCATCTCATCGCAACGGTATCCAATGACGGTGATGCTATGCGTCTCAAGCCATTCACGCGTGGCGGGTAGATCGAGGATGATCTTGGCGCCGGAGCAGACAACCGTCATCGTCACCCGCGCCAGCTCGGGCAGGTCGGCGGATATGTCGGGCAACCCGCCCCGATGCACACCGCCGATGCCGCCGGTGGCAAAGATTTTGATGCCCGCTCGCTCAGCAATCCAGAGGGTTGCAGCCACCGTGGTTGCGCCGTCCGACCGGCGTGCGACCGCCAGGGGCAGATCGCGGATGCTAACCTTGCCGATGCTATCGCTCTGCGCAATGCGCCGTAGTTGATCCGGGTTCAGGCCGACGTGCAATTGGCCCTCGAGGATCGCCACCGTGGCAGGGGTCGCGCCGCATTCCCGTACGATCTGTTCGAGACGAAGCGCAGTTTCCAGGTTCTGTGGTCGCGGCAGACCGTGCGCGATGACCGTTGATTCGAGCGCAACCACCGCACGGCCCGTCGGGAGAGCCGCCTCAACTTCAGGTCCGAGCGCATAGATGTTTCGATCAGCCATATGAAAGGTGACAGGTGACAACATGAAAGGCCTGCTTTTAACCTTCACTCGTCATCGGTCACTCTGTGCTACCTTTCCGAGGGTAAAGAATGTGCGTATCCGGTGTAAGAGGTCGCCCTGATGACTGCGCATACGCTTGCGCATCGCTTCTTCGTCCAGCCCCTCGCGGGTGGCTTCGAGTTGCGCCCGGCGGCGCGCCAAAATATGTGAAATATCCTCGGCGATTTCGGGCCGACGATGCAGGATATCATTAAAGGCAGCCTTGTCCAGCCGGTAGCATTCGACATCCGTTTGCGCAACGACCGTCGCCGAGCGCGGCTCGCCTGTCATCAGCCCCATTTCGCCGAAGAAGTCCCCTTCGTGCAGCGTCGCGACCTTCTCGCTTAGATCGCTGCCGTCGACGTTGATACGAACTTCTGCCTCCCCTTTTGTGATGATGTATAGCCAGTGCGCCTCCGCGCCCTGCCGCGTCATCGCCTCGCCGCGTACAAACGGAGCAACACGCAAATGCGCGGCCAGCTCACGCCACTCATCCTCGGTTAAAGTATGGAAAAGCTCGATATGACGAAGCGACCCGACGCGCCGCTCGATCTCTTCCTCATGCTTGCGTGAGCGGCGCGACTGGTCGTCTTCGGTGATAAATAGCGACTGCGCCGGAATTGAGAGTGGAATCTCTTTACGACGCAGCGCGAAGTAGACGCGTGAGCGGACGACCGAATCGGTCGGGGTGTTAACTGCGAGATCGGTCAGCCAGTAACGTACAGCGTAAGTCGCATAGCTATCCTTGAAATCCACCAGCACGCAGTTCGGCGCGGGCTCGCGCGCCACATTCGCGATGGGTTCGTCGCACAGGGCCGCCTCCACCGTGTCGATCACCTCCGTCGGCGTGTACCGGAAATCAACGTTGAAGTTGACCATTTGACGATGCTGGCGCGGCGCCCCCGCCCGGCGACCGAGCACCGTCACCTGGCTTCTCATTAACACGCTGTTCGGAATGATCACGGTGTCCCAGTTGCGCGTCTCGATTGATGTATGCCGCCAGCTGATCTCTTTGACGACTCCTTCCTGCTGGTCGAGACGAACCCAGTCGCCGACGCCGATCGAACGCTCCGCCTGCAACGCCAGCCCGCCAAGGATATTTCCCAGCGTGTCCTGGAAAGAGAGACCGATCACCGCTGTGATAATGGCCGAAGTCGCAATGATCCCGGTCAGATTAACACCGTCCCGCGAAAGCAGCGTGAGCGCAACGATAATGTAGGCCAGCGCGCGCAGCAGGTCGCGCATGATGCGCGGCGGCTTGAGATGGGCGGTATCCAGCACGGCATCAAAGATCACCACGCTCACCACATAGATGATCGCCACGCTTTCAAGGAAGAGCGAAGTCCACCTGACCCAGAGATGTGCGGTGCTCGCCGGATCACTTCCTCCCTTCGTGGCCCCATAAGAAAGTAGAGCGCCCGCCGCCAACAGACCGGCGAAGGAGAGAGCAAATAGTATTATCGCTGTGCGGATGCGCCCGCGCTCGGCCGGGAAAAATCCGAAGAGGACGAAGGCGACTAAAACAAAACAGCACACAATCCAGGGGAACGCGCCTCCCTGCCCTGCCGCTTCTTGTACGTTCTGCCAGAAATTCATCATCAAGTCGAACCTTGTTTAAGGCGTGTGTCAGGGAAAGATGACTGGCGCTTACCAGGCGGGCTTTTACCTTAACACGTCCTGGGGTTTGCGTGTGGCGAACCGTGGGCGGGCGCGGCCGGGGCGCGGAAGCAGTGAGCGGCGCGTTATAAGGTGTCGGCAAACGCGGCCAAACTCATTACCGCATCACCCGAGGCGCGCCCGGGCGGCCCTCATCCGTAGCCACTTGAGCGCGCGGCTTATCGGTAGGTTAAGGTAGAGTCGGCGGCTCTCCTCAGTTCTTATTTGACCATCGTGCCGGTTCTATTCCAGCGCGTGTTCTTTAAAAAGAGGATCAGCGGAAATTCGTCCGCCGGCGCGCTTTCATCATAAGACCAGTAGACGAACATGGCGCGGCCGATGACGAGGTCGCGAGGCACAAAGCCCCAGGCGCGGCTGTCAAGACTATCATCGCGGTTATCACCCATCACGAAGTAGGAGTCGGGTGGAACGACGGCCGGGACGCCATTAACGGCATAATGAAAATCCGGCGAAGCGCGCAGGTCAGTTTGTTGATTTGAAAGCTCCCTCGTCTCAGGACTGTAGTATACGGTGTACGGCCCCTGGCCCGAGGGCGGTGGATATTGTTTAATTTCAAGCGGCGCATCATTCCTGTGATCGACTGCGGTGATGCGTCGCTCCGGCAGCTCCTTGCCGTTGATGAAAACGCGGTCGCCTTTGACCTCGATGCGGTCGCCGGGCAGACCGATGACGCGCTTAACAAAATTGGTCTTATACGGCTGGTTATTGGGCTTCCGGTCGTTCTCTGGATCAAATTTATTGCCCGGATACTTGAACACAATGATGTCGCCGCGCTTGATCTCGCGCTGCGGCAGAAAGGGCGCGAGCGGGCCGGGCGCGAAGATGAATTTATTGACGAGCAGATGATCGCCGATATTAATCGTGTTCTGCATCGAGCCGGTCGGCACTTTGACCGCCTGGACGACGAACGTCATCCCAAAGAGGGCCATGATGACCGTCACGACGGCCGACTCAAAATATTCCCGCCAGACGCTTTTCGGCGGCCCCTGCGTTTTGCGCTCGACGCCGGCCGAACGCCCGTCGCCGTTACGGCTGATGTTACGTGTCGCCTTTACAGAAGTGCGCGGAGCCGTTTTCGTCTCGCCGGGCGGCTCGGCAACCCCTGCGCCCGTATAATCATCGCTCATATACACATCCTAGTAAGGTACGCGACCGTGGTCAAGCGCGGTTTCAGAGTTGTCACATAATTCTAACCGGCGGCCTCCGTTTGCAGCTCGGATTTCATTGATTCGAGGGCGAGCCAGGCGGCAACGGTTTCTGCCGCCTTAATGGTACGGCCTTCGCCATGCATGCTCCCCCTGTCCCAAGTCACCTCGACGCGAAAGATGCGGCGGTGCGGCGGCCCGTCCGTCTCGACCACTCGATATTGCGGCGCGGCCCGGTGCTCCGCCTGTAGTCGCTCCTGCAGCAGCGTCTTGAAGTCGGCGGCCGCCGCCGACTTCGGGTCAACACCTTCCAGTTCCACGTCAAGCGCACGGTGAACAAAATCGGTCGCAGCTGAGATGCCGCCGTCGATATAAATCGCTGCCAGCACTGCTTCGAAAGCGTCCGCGAGAAGAGCGCGCTTGCGGCGCCCGCCGCTCTTTTCCTCACCGTGTCCGACACGCAGGAACTGCCCGATTTTTAAACGTTCCGCCGCCTTCGCGAGCGTCGCCGAGCTGACCAGCTGGTGCTTCATGCGTGATAACTCGCCCTCGGTGACGTCCGGGTAGGATTGGAAGAGGTAATTCGCCACGACCAGGCCGAGCACCGAATCGCCGAGGAATTCGAATACTTCATTATGGAGGCGGCGCGCGTCCTCTTCGTTACCCTGCGCGACACGCTCGTGGGCCCAGGAGCGATGCGTGACGGCGCGCTCCAGCAGGGCGCGGTCCTTGAAGTTATGGCCGACAATCCCTTCCAGCTTGTCGAAGTCCGGTGCTGCGGGCTTGGTTTTCTTCACGGCTGCTGCGATTGTAACAAACGCCGGATGTATCGTCTTCTTAAATCTTCGACGATACATCCGGCGTTTGCCTTCGGCTCAGTTCGAGCGCACGGTGAATAGAGAACTTACGGCCGGCGGGTGGTCGTCGCCGTACTACTTTTAGTCGTCGTTGATGGCCTTGCGGGCTGCGCCGTCGTGCTGCTTGTAGTAGTTGTAGTCGTCGTGCTTGTCGTCGCCCCACTCGGCGGTGTGCTTCCATCGGTCGGCTGCGTGGTCGAAGGGGTCGGCGACGGCACGGCTACAGGAGTGAATGGTCCGCTGGGTAGCGGCCTTGAAAGAGCGCTTTCGATGAATTGGCTGATCTGAGCATCCGAGTCGCTCGGATGACGGAACTTGTAGTAAGTTGTTAACGTGTTCTTCCACTCACTCTTGGCCTGCTGGCTCTTCGCGTCCGTGCCGGTCGTCAGAGTGATCGCCCGCGCGTAAGCATCAATGATCCGATCAATCACCTGATTCAAGTTCTCCTGCGCCGCTTTGCTCTCAGGCGTCTCCGGCTTTCCTTTGAAGCGGGTCTCGAAATCGCCGGCCATCTTCTTGTACGGGCCAGCCTGGTACGCAATTGCCAGGAAGTTATAGGTGGCCGGCGATTTCTTGATGCTGCCCTCATACTGCGCGGCCTTGACGAAATAATCTGCCGCCTCGTCCGGATTGGTCTTGATACTGAGAAAACCGAGGGTGTAGTTAAGCCAACTCAGGGCATCTTCCTTACTGGTGAACGGATCCCACTTATCCGGCTTCTTGCCCGAGTCGATCAACTGAATCGCTCTCTTCGCATAACCTATCGCATCCGAATTGAAGGATTGGTTGCCGGAAGTGGCGGCACCATAGCCAGCGTAACCGAGATCAATGAGCACCTTTAGATTATCCGGGTCGGTGGCAAGAAATTCTCTCCCCAGGCTATAAGCTTGTGGATAATTCTTATCTTTATAAACTGACTGCTCAAACTGCCGCCAGCGTGAATCTTTTTCACTCTGCTCATATTTGGCAATATAGTTTTTCAGGTACTTCGCAACGTCGTCGTTATCATTCGGGTATTTTTGCAAGTACTCTTTGGCAGCATCGTATGCTGCCTTCGAGTTCTTCGCCGCGTAGCTATCGGTAAATTTCTTATATAGATCAGCCTTGGCCTGATCGTCCTGCCCGGACGTGGTGGCCTGGGTCGCGGTGGCTTGTGCGAGTGCCGGTAAGGCCAGCGTCGTGACAATCACGCCGAACGCCAATAATCGAAATATCTTTTTCATCGGTCGCGTATCCTCCAAGCGATATTCATTTGTAATTCTAGTCATTCTGTCGGGGGGTTCTGGGCTGCCGCTCTAGCGTCACACACTCTCTCTGAGATGCGCACGCGCAATCGCCGGTTGCCGCTCGGGCGGTGCGCACATCATTTAAGGGAGATTTATGGGCGCGCTTAACTCGGTGAAAACCTCTCAAGCGATGCGTAATAATCCTGCAATAATCGCTTGCGTGTCAAGCCTGTCCGGTCGTTTCTGCGATGCCACTACCCCTTATTATCGACAACACAAAACCGCGCCGAGCTTTCTCCGGATCAAGGACGAAAGCGGGGCGCGGATCTGTTTCGTGACAGGTAAATATGGGGCTTTACGGCTGTGTCGTCAGAACACGGCGTGGCCTCTGTTCTTCCCCCTGCCTGGGCGCTTGATTCTCAGCCTTGGCCGGTTGCGTTGTCACCTCCGTCGGTCTCGCAGGCACACTCATCAGCACGCTCTTCACATTATCGCGTGGCGCATCTGCTTTGATACCTGCCGTAGTTCCCGTTGCGGCCTCCCCGCCCATCTCCTCCACTTCCGCCTCTTTCACTTCCTTCTCCTCATCGTTAACGGCAGCGGCGGCCTTTGGATCGATCTTCGGATGCGGCTTCAACGAATCCGGGGTGGTGGCGATTTGCAGGGTGTTCAATTTACCGAAGCGGCCACTCAGAGCGTGGTAAATTCTTCCGGCGACGGCCGCGGGGAAATGGTTGTGTGCGTCCGAGCCGCGCCCGACGACAACAACCGCTAAGCGCGGGTCGGCCACCGGCGCGTACGACGTAAAGAGCCCCAGCCAGCCTCCCTGCCCGATGCACGTGCCGGTCTTTCCGGCGATCGTCTGCATCGGGTCATACGCCTTCTTGCCCGAGCCGTAAGTGACGGCCCCGATCATCCCGGGGATCATCCGGCGCATCGCGTCCTGGGGAATATCCACCCGGCGGCGCACCTCTGTTTTGAACTGAACGTCCTCCTCCGGCGTCCGCGGCAGGTGTGGCACGAGCACCGAGCCGCCGTTGGCGATCGTCGAAACAAGCGTCGCCAGTTGGATCGGTGTCACCTCGAAATCGTCACCGTGCGAGCTCATGTGATTGACCGCCCACCCGGACTTGAAGACGGGCACACGGCCCGGATACTCGTTGGCGTGATTGACCCCGGTCCGCTCGCCCAGACCCAATTCACGCGCGTACTTCATCATGCGCTCAAATCCGAGGCGACCGCCGACCGATTGAAAGTACCCGTTGTTGGAATAGGCGAGGGCGTCCGTCAGATCGAGCCCGTAATTGACCGCAGAGATGTTGACCTCCTGCACCGGGTCGATCACTTTTTCGGTCAAACCTGCCAGGCCGGTGACCAGCTTGATCGTCGAGCAGGGCTTGAACCCCCGGCGTACGGCCCACTCCTGATTAACAATCGAGTAGATGCGCCCCGTCTTCGGGTCCATCACGACCACCGTGCCGGCGTGACCGCCGAGCGCCGCGACGGCCGCCCGCCGCACCTCCAAATCCTCGCCGATCGTATTATCGCGCGAGATGTTGGCCACGGCCTCGTCACGCAGGGCCTGATCGGCGGCGCGTTGACGGGCAATCGCCGCCAGACGGGCCAACAAGGCCCGCCGCCGGGCTTCTTCAATCTCACGCCGCCGGATCTCGGCTAATCGGCGCGCCTCACGCCGCGAAAGGGGGCGACCACCCCTTCTTCTCATTTCATCTCTTCTCGCCAGGCGCACTTCCCTGGCGGAAAACCTGCCGTGCCGCCTGTCCGCACGCGATCTTCGGTCGGAGGAGCGGGCCGCATGAGGTCGAGCGGCAGCGGAATGTCTCCTCGCCCATACCGTAGTGGTGAAGGAAAGCATGGCCAAAAGGAGTAAATTAAGCGCAACGCGCCTGGATAAAAGGGTACGCGGAGTCTGGGGCATAGACAGAGGCCTCGGTTTATACTGCATCATGTTGAAAGAGGGTGCTTGGGGGCTAGACTGCGCGTCCAGATTAGGCGCAAACGCGCACAAGCACTCATAGGATGCAAGATTTAGCGATTTGGTTTGCGCCATGTCGGACGACGGGCGCTTCATCTGGCAAGTAATAGGACTGAAAGTGTAGCAACTCTTCAAGGCTGCTTCTCACGTCTCCTGTTTTAGTTAACGCCCGATCTGTCACGAAGGCGGGAAAGTTCCCGTAGAAGGTCTCTGAGGAGTTTACAGCGAGACCATACCAACTATAACATTATCAGAGGTCAAGCGGCAACTATTAAATGGGTTCGAGTTCCGGGTTCAGAATTTAAGCCGGAACCCGTTGCCCGGAACCCGAATTATGGCTCATGAGCTTAAGCTCATTTACAGCTTTCGCGCGCGGCTCCTGCTTGTGCTGGCCGCGTTGCTGGTCGTCACCCTCGGCGTGCAGTACTACCTCAACCTGCGCGACGAGCGGAGAAGCGCGCACCTACGGGCCGAGCAAGAGCAGGCGATCATTGCCGGCGTCGCCCTGGGCATGAGCAGCATTTCCAGCGGCGAATACATTGTCGACCTGCGTAAGCGCGCCAATCTACCGCCGCTGGACGAGTCGGCGGGGCGGATCACCAACGTTTTGGTTGTTGATAACAACGGACGGATTACTGACAGTCTCAGGGATTATAACCCCGTACCGAACGACGATGGCACCCTTAAATACTTCTATTTACGTGACATCCCGCTCCCCCCGCTCGTCAATGCGATACAGCTAACAGACGATAACACGCCTTTGCTCCAGGCTCCGAATGCCGAGAGGCGGGCGCGGGCAGGAGGCCCAAGGGCAATCCCCATTCCGGTCGAAACAGATAACGGGCGCTGGTACGTGGTGGTGGTGTTGGGCCCGGCCAACGCGTCCTCCAGCATCTGGAACCGTCAGGCGGCGCGGTCGGTCCTCTATACCCTGATTGTGCTCCTCGCCGCCACGCTCTTAGTAGCGGTGCTTGTCTGGCGCTTTACGCGCCCGATCAGGGATCTGTCCGACGCGGCACGCAGAGTCGCGGCCGGCGATTTCGGTTTTCGTGTGCCGGCCTCAGACCGGCGTGATGAGATGGGGGCGCTCGCCGCCAGGTTCAACGAAATGATCGCGCGGCTCGGGCGCACGCGTGAGCTTGAAGCGCAGCTCCATCAGGCAGAACAATCGGCGGTCGTCGGCCGCCTCGCCTCGGCCATCGCCCACGAGATCAGAAACCCGCTCAACTACATCAACCTCACGCTCGATCACCTGCGCACGGCATTCGCCCCGCAGGAGCAGGGCAAACGCGAGACCTTCGAACGCCTGGCGGTACAGCTCAAAGCTGAGGTCGCACGCATCAACACACGCGTCTCCGAATTCCTCAACTACTCGAGACCGGCAAAACTGGAGCTGCAGCCGCTCGACCTTCGGGCGGCTGCCGAGGACGCCTTGCGGCTGGTCGAGGCCCAGGCGGCAGAGAGCAGCATTGAGACGCGCATCGAACAGCGCAGCGACCTTCCTCCGGTGATGGCCGATGCCGAGTCTTTACGCTCCGTCTTTATCAACCTCTATATTAACGCCTTGCAGGCTATTGACGGCGACGGCGGTAAGCTGACGGTCACGCTCTCGACGGAAGAGCCGGGCCACCGCGCTCGTGTGGACGTCACGGATACGGGCCGTGGGATCGCGCCCGAGAATATCGCGCGGGTCTTTGAGCCATACTATTCAACAAAGGAGACGGGTACCGGCCTTGGCCTCGCGATTGTTAAAAAGACTATCGATGATCACGGGGGCACGATTTCTGTAACATCAAAGCAAGGCGGCGGCACTACGTTCACAATCACATTGCCGATAGCGATCAACGCGGAATGTTGAAGTAAAGAAGGGTTGTTCTTGGTTATTCATCACTTCGGCCTCTACCGCTTATTTCCGGGAGCTTCTTATGGCGCGTAAAAGTATACTCGTGGTTGACGATGAAAAATCTCAGCGCGAAATCCTTGACATGATTTTGTCGGGTGAAGGTTACGACGTGACGACCGCCGCTTCCGGCGAAGCGGCGCTCAAGTTCACCAGGGACCGGCGGTTTGATCTCGCCCTGACCGACCTCAAGATGACGGGGATGGACGGCATTGAGCTGCTGCAGCACCTGCTCGCGCAGGACTCATCCATTATTGTCATCCTTCTCACCGCACACGGCTCGATCGATTCGGCGAAAGAGGCGCTCCGGCGCGGCGCGTTCGACTACCTGCAAAAGCCCTATGACCGCGACACGCTGCTTGAGACGATCCGGCGCGCGCTCAAAAGGCTCGACGCGCTCGATGCGGAGATTGTCTCCGCATCGACTGAAATGGAGACCGTCAAGAAGATGATTCTTAAGGTCGCGCGCTCAAGTTCCACCGTGCTGATCCGCGGCGAGTCGGGCACCGGTAAAGAGCTGATCGCGCGCGCGATTCATAACCAGTCTCCGCGCGTCGCGGAGATGTTCCAGGCCGTTAATTGCGCGGCCATTAACGAGAACCTCCTGGAGTCAGAGCTGTTCGGTCATGAGAAAGGCTCGTTCACGGGCGCGCATGCCGAAAAGAAGGGCCTTTTTGAGGTCGCCGACCGGGGCACGCTGTTTCTCGATGAGATTGCCGAGCTCGACATCGGCATGCAGGCCAAACTCCTGCGTGCTTTGCAGGAGCGCGAGATCAGGCGCGTCGGCGGCACCCGGCCGATTAAAATAGATGTGCGTGTTGTCGCCGCGACCAACAGGGACTTGCGCGCCATGGTCTCGGACGGAAGATTCAGGGATGATCTTTACTACCGGATCAACGTCCTCTCGGTTGATGTGCCGCCCTTGCGCGAGCGCCGCGAAGACATCCCCGTCCTGATCGACTACTTTTTAAAGAAGCACACGCGCAACACGTCGCGCCTCGTGCGTGGGCTGACGCCGGAAACGAAGCGCTTGATGGTGGACTACAGTTGGCCGGGCAACGTCCGGCAGCTCGAATCTGCCATCGAGCGCGCGATCCTCCTGTGCGAGGGCGACTTGATTACGGTCGAAGATCTACCGCTCGAAGTGCGGCAGGAAGCGCGCCCCGCCACCGAGGGTGTATTCAAGCTCCCGACGGAGGGCATCTCGTTCGAAGAAGTCGAACGCAGCCTTATTATACAGGCGATGGAGCAGACCGACTACAACATTACCCGGGCGGCCAAACTGCTCGGCCTCACCTTCCGCACGCTGCAATACCGCCTGGAAAAGTTCGGCATCAAGAGGCCCGAACACCACAAGGACGAAAAGACTGGAGACACGGAGACGCGGTGACACGGCGAAATATTGTTTTGTCTCCGCGTCCCCGCGTCTCTTCGTTTAGGTATGAATATGGTGCAAATTCTCGGTCTGGCGCTCGGCGCGGCATGGACGTCGGGGATAAATTTGTATGCGACCGTGGCCGTCCTGGGGCTGTTAGAGCACTACCGGCTGGCGCAGTTGCCGGGCGGGCTTGACGTGCTGGGCAGCTGGATTGTGATCGGCGTCGCGCTCTTTCTTTATGTGGTTGAATTCGTCGCGGACAAAATCCCTTACGTTGACACGGTGTGGGACGCCGTTCATACGTTCATACGCATTCCGGCGGGCGCAGTCATCGCCGCAGCGGCGACCGCTCATCTTAACCCGACCGTGCAGGTCGTCGCACTGCTTCTGGGCGGCGGCCTCGCCCTTACGAGTCACGGGACGAAAGCGACGGTGCGCGCAGCGGCTAATGTCAGTCCTGAGCCTTTCACGAACTGGGCGCTCTCGATTATCGAAGATCTATTTACGATCGGCGCGGCCGTCATCGCCGCCCTTCACCCGGTCGTCATCCTCGCCGTCATCCTGATCTTTCTCTTAGTGTTTATATGGATCCTGCCTAAGGTCGTGCGCCGGGTGCGGCGCATGTTGGCGGCGTCGCGCGCCTTTTTCAGTGGCCGGCCGCTCGCGGAGTCTGCGCGCAAATAGAGACGGCCGTGCACGTGCGAACCAGGGCACACGGGTCACCGGACTCTTTCCCGCTTCAGCTAAAAAAGCGAACAACCCTCTGCAAGACGGCGCCACCACGAGCGTTCAAAGGCCGGTAGCATAATTTTTTGGACGGCGGAGGTGATTTATGCGAATTATGACGGCAACTTTACCAGCTCTAACACTGCTTGTTCTTTCCGGCTGTAGCGCGCAAATCGCGCGTAAAAATGGCGAATCTTTTCATACATCCAGCGCGCAGATCAGAGACAGCGAGCCACAGCAGTCCCGTTCAGGTCTTTCTACAAATACGCCGACAACTGCTGAGCAAAATCAGGTTTCACTCGCCAAAACGGACGCGGCCAGATCGGCCGATGTGGCGATGGACCGTAAGATCATCCGCAACGCCAATATCACCCTTGAGCTTGCCGCCCCCGCCGGCGGGCAGCGCAAGATAGCTTCAATCGCCGAAGCGCACGGCGGGTTCGTCGTCACGTCCGAAGTAACCCAGCACGAGGGCGGCGATCAGTCGGGCCCTGAAACAATCATCTCGGTTGTCGTGCGCGTTCCCGCGGCGCAGTTCGGGCCGGTCGTGGAAGAGATTCGCGGCGCCGGCAACCGCATCCGCCAGGAAAAGATCACGGGCCAGGACGTCACGGAGGAATACATTGATCTGGAGGCGCGTATCCGCACGAAGAAGGCTCTCGAAGCGCAGTTCATCGAGATCATGAAGCAGGTGCATAAAGTCTCGGAGGCGCTCGAAGTGCAAGGCCAGCTCGCGCAAGTTCGTACCGAGATCGAGCGGCTCGAGGGCCGTCGGCGCTATCTTGAGAACCAGTCGAGCCTCTCAACCATCACAGTCACGCTGCAACCCCCCACCCCGATCGTCAGCACGTCCGGCTTCTCCTACAGTGTCAAGGAGGCCGTCGGCGAAGGCGTAGGGGTGGCGGCAGCCATCACCCTATTTCTCATCCGGCTGGTGATTTCGCTGATCCCGGTCGGGCTTCTCATCTTTTTGCCGCTGGGGCTGCTGCTGCGGTTTTTGATTCGTCGCGCGCGCCGTTTTCGCCTGGCGCGCGAGTTAGCCCATGAGCCGGGTCCTGTCGTAGAATCCCAATGATCAGGGAGCCCTATGCGTCGGAACACTTTCGCACTTATTCAATCATGCCTGCTGCTGGCCTTCGCCGCCTGTACGCAACAGCAGCAGGCCGCAAAAGTTACGTCCTCTTCGACAGACGTTGTGCGCGCGACGACCTCTCCTGTGGAGATTGCCGCCGGCGGCTCTGCCGACGCGACCGTGCGGGTGCAGGTGGCAAGCGGTTATCACATCAATGCCAACCCGCCAACATACCCTTATCTAATCGCGACGGAGCTTAATGTCGAGCCGGGCGAAGGTATTACCGCGGGTAAACCTGTTTACCCGGCTTCCCTTTCGAAGAAGTTTCCCTTCGCCGAGAAGCCGCTCGCCGTTTACGAAGGTAACCCGGCCATCAAGGTGCCACTCAGCGCCGCCGATTCGGCCTCGAAAGGCGCTCATACTCTGCGCGCCAAGCTGCGCGTACAGGCATGTGACGACAAGGCGTGCTACCCGCCGGGAACACTCGACGCCGCTGTTCAGGTGACCGTCAAGTAACAGGGGCAAGCAGTAATTATAGTAGTATTCACAAGGCTTACGACCTTTACGCCTTTGCGTCAGACGTCTCGCCTCCAAAGCCGCAGGAAAGTAACCGGTAGTCGCATCCCATAGCAGACCGCTGTTAAAATCAGATCGAGCAGAGATGCGTTGGAAGAAAAAGGAGATGGTCTGCCGATGGAGCGCGCGTGGAGCATACTAGCAGTCCTCTGCCTGATTGCGGCCGCGCTCTTGCTGTGGCGAGATCATCTGGACGCGGCTTTTGTCGTAGCGGCGCTCGGGGCGGTCGCGTGGTTCCTCGGTTACCGCGATCGCCTGCGGAAAACGATTGTTCAGCCAAGCGAGGCAACCGAAAGAGTGAGCAGTGATTCTGAAGATCAGGATGAAAACTAAACGATATCTGATCTTATTTGTCGTCGTCGCGCTTCTCTGTATCGCCAACGTGCCTGCCCTCGCGGCGACGCGCGCCGGGCGGGGTGAGACGGAAGTGCGCGGCGTCATTGAGCAAATTTTCGAAGAACTGAAATCCGGCCAGTATGAGGCTCTTTACGAGGCGTTGCCGGCCGCTTCGAGGGCGCGCATCTCGCGCGAGCGTTTCACGAACGCGCTCCGGCGAACGCGCAACATGTATGAGATTGACCGTCTGGAGATCGGCGCGGTGCGCGTCTCGGGCGACATGGCCGTCGCCGACACCGTGATGTACGGGCGCGTGCTGCGTCCCATCGACAGCGAGGGTAAGATCGTCGCGCAGCAGTATCTCGTGCGCGAAGACGGCAGATGGCGGGTCGCAACGGGCGACCGCACGACCGTGCGCCGTTTTCTCGCGGCCAATCCCCGCTTCGGGCGCAAATTTCCGATCCGCGAGCCCCGCGTCTACGTTAAACGCGATGGACAATGGGTGGCGATAGACCTTAACGCCCTGAGGGCGGCGAGGCGCCAAGCGATGAAGACCCAGTGAGAGCGTACGTCATACAGTAACGACTCAGGGTCTATTGATTCTCAAAAGCTTACAGGCAGAAGCCCGACCGTGAGGGAGGGCGTATCTGCGGAACTTTATAGCAGGTTGCGATTGGGTATCACCCGTTTTCTCTGTGCCCGCTGCCGTGCTCTATGTGCCTTCCGTGATGAGGCCCTCCGTTACATCCATTCGCCACTGGCTATAGATCCGCCCGCCTCAAAGCAGGTCAGGAAATGGTAGTGGTGGCGAATCGGTTGACTCTGATCCCGCGTGGTTACGCCGCGAGCGTGGATGGCTACCTCCGTCGAGCGCGTCACACACAGCCTTCAGATGAAAACGGATAATCCGCCGCGTCAGACGGATAGACGGAATGCGCCCTTCCCGTGCGAGGCGACGCACGGTTGATTCACTCACCTGTAGGATGGCGGCGAGTTGGCGCGCGGTGAGAAATTCTTCGCGTTCCGTCATTCCAGTGACTTTCAGTTCTGCCAGTTCTGCTACCGGCGGCTTTTTATCTACTTCTTCGCCGCCTGAGCGCGCAATTCTTTGACTATCTCACGGATCTGGTCGGCATCTCTGTTTTGCGGTACGAGGCGCAGGTAAGTTTCCAGCTCACTGATGGCACGCATGTATTCATGCCGCTCCTTATAGATCGCACCTAAATATCTATGCGCCCCGTCCACACTGTTTCCGCCAAGACCGATGGCGCGTTGTAACTCTTTCTCCGCCTCATCGAATTTCCTCGAAACGGCCAACGTTCGCCCTAAAAAGTAGTGCGCGACCGCCGACCCGTCATTCATTTCCACGGCGCGACGCAAGATCGGCTCCGCTTCTTTAAGTTGTTTCATGTACACGAGCACAATGCCGTAATTGAGCAGCGGCTCAAAGGCATCGGGTGTAATTTTGAGCGCGGAGCGAAACGCGTCAGCAGCCTTGTCAAGCTGGCCGAGTCTTAAGTACTGTGAGCCCATCTCGTTGAAGGCCAGCATGAATTCCGGATCAACCGAGATCGCGCCCTTTAGTTGCTCAATCGCTTTGCTGCTGTCGCCGGCTTGCGCTGACAGGAGCGCCTTCTGGTAAAGATCAAGGGCGGGTTTCGGCACACCGGCGAGCGCGGCATTAATCACGCTGGGCTTGTTCTCATTACTCCGCTTAAATTGGAGTTGAATTTGCACAGTGTAGTTCTGACCGAGAGCGGTTCCTCTCCTGGCTAAAGGTTGAAGAATATTAACCCTCTCGGACGCCGTCTCGTACTCTTTCCCCGCGTCCACAGTCACAGTGTATGAACCTTCGGCGAGCCTCCGGAATGAGAAGGAGCCGTTATCATCCGTTAGCGTAGAAATATCGATGCCTCTGGAACTACTAAGGGTTACCCTTAATCGTCTGTTCACACGCTGGCCGGAAGGAAGGTAGACGCTCCCCTGAATAGTACTCTTACCGCCCGTGCCCGGATCGCCCGAATTATCAATCCCGCCCATCTGAGCACGTACAGTCGAGCTAACAAACACGGTGAGTGATAAGAGGCAGATGAAAAAAGATACGTATCGCACGTGAATGGCTCTGGTAGAAAAGAGGAACATCTCCGTCATACTCCTTTCTCAAATTGCTGGCAGGCCAAGGAACTGTCGAACGGCGGGTGAACGCATTATAACGCAATAACCGGCAAACGGCATATTAAGTTTACATTATCATGAAGAGATGACGGCAGGGCGAACGCACGTAATAATTTATCTTACTGATGACGTATGAATTAAACGAATCCACAAACATCATTTGAACCTTTGAATTGCAAGTCACTCAACTACTTACAAATTTAGATGCGTTTGCCCTGGAGATGACGGGAATATATGTCGATCGGCTGAACGAAAGCATGCTAATATTGCTTCCTGGTCTTTTATTCCCACCAACGGAGATAAAGTGATGAGGCGCTGGATCGCAGCTTTACTTCTTCTACCGGCACTCGCGCATCTGACCGGCGTGATTGCCTCCGACGATAAACAGTCATTGACCGCGGCTGAGATCATTAATAAGCACCTTGCCGCTGTCGGCGATCCAGCAAGGCGGATGTTCAACAGCATCTCGCTCCACAACCTGCTCACCGAAGCCGA
This sequence comes from uncultured Blastocatellaceae bacterium, assembly GCA_964383905.1. Lineage (GTDB taxonomy): Bacteria > Acidobacteriota > Blastocatellia > Pyrinomonadales > Pyrinomonadaceae > CAYLJO01. The sequence goes on along the minus strand of CAYLJO010000002.1, from coordinate 76,623 downwards.
TTCGGGGAATGTGAAGTTTGAAGCGAAGGGGATGAAGAAGCTTCATGGCCGCCCGGCTTACGTCGTGGAAGTCAAGCGTAGCAAAGCCTCCCCGATGCGCCTCTATTTCGACGCCGAGGATTTCATGTGGGTGCGCACCGACTACGGCAAGTTGAGCGTTAAAAAACCTCAGGGCCCTTTAACAAATGATGTGGTTAATCGTAGCCAGGACGACTTTGACGTCGATTTTTATATCGAGACTTCTGACTTCAGAACGGTGGATGGCGTCAAGCTCCCCTTCAAATTCGAGCAGGTCGCCACCTACCCGATCCTCCAACAGAGACTTGTGGGCACCATCACCGGGGTGGTGAAGCAATACATACACAACTTGAATATCGATCCCAATTCATACAAGTGAATGAGCCACGATCGGGTTATCAATTCGGCGTGCGCCGGTACCAGACGATGTGGTCGCCGTCGTTAGGCCGGTCCGAATAAACAACCGTCAGGTAACCGGCCGACTGCATTCCGATGAAAGGGAATTCGACCAGCGCATTATTTGAGAGCAACAGGCCGCCCGGCCGCAGCATGCGTTCCACATTGGTCTGGGCCAGGCTCTGCTCGAAGACGTCATAATAGACAAAGATGTTGGTACCGATGATCAGGTCAAATCGCTCGGCCGGCGGCAGCGGCAGCCGCTGGAGCACAACATTCAAATCCCGTGGGGTAATACGGGCCACGACAGGCGGGCGGATGCGCACGGCGCGGGTCTTCAATCCGCTCAGGCCGGCGGGGACTGCCATCGGCGGCACAGGGCTTCCTATCCGGTCGCCGAATCTCTCCCAGTAACGAATAAAATCTGGCTTCCACCCCTCTTGCGGATCACGCGGGAGCTGCACCACGTAGCTTTGTCCATTCCGCGCCCGCTGTCGGGCGCGTTCGAGATGATCATTGACCCGCGGGCTGAGATCGAACGTGCTTACCGTGAGAGAGTCGGGCCGTGCGAGGCCGAGCCGCAAGAGAGTATCGATAACGGCGAAAGGCTGGATGGTCTGCTGGGGGTAAAAATCGTAGCCCTCCTGCTTGTCCGTAAAGTCCAGGCCCGGCCCGATGATCGCCACCCGCCGCACGCCCCCCGTTGCCAGCAGCCGGCGCGCTTGCGCCGCTTTAAGCGCCTCCTCGATGGCAAAGTTCGGCCGCAGAGAGGTGTCTGAAGAGAGCCCGCGCTCGCGAAAAAGACGGGATCTCTCGACGAACTCTTCGGTCGCACTTCCCGATAGCCGCGCGCCCTCCAATATCTTCGCATAACCCGCCTGCTCGTTGAGCATTCGCACGAGGCTCGCCAGCAGATGCTCCTTGATCTTCGTGCGTCCCGCCGCCGTTTCAGGATGATAACCCTTCTGCCCCTCCAGCAATCGGCGCGCAAAGAGCAACCGCTCGTTATCTCCCGGCGCGGCGATACCGCGGATCACATCATCAGCGCGCTGTTGAAGAATTTCAGTAAGCTGCGACTGTTCGGCAGTGGGGCCGGCGGCGGATGTTTTTTCTATCTGGCCGACCTCCGCCAGTTGCTTCAGAGTGATACGTGGCTGCCTTGTGTAGGACGTGCCGAAGAGCAGGAAGTTGACGAGCGAGTCCTCGTCCCCCTGAAGCAGTCGCCCCCGAATCTCCGCGTCCCGGCGCGCAACCCAGCCCGGCCAGATCGCCGCTTGCGCTTCGGGCGTCTTGCCTTTCAGTTCCGGCGGTAAGATTGAGTCTAAGGTCTTGAGAATCTGCTGTGCATCATCGTAGGGAATATAGACCGCCCTCTCTCCCGCCGTCTGCGCGATAAGCGGGTCGGCCAGAACAAGCAGAAGCAAGAATCTGACAGCGACGAGCCGTTGACGATTTGTAATATACATTATCAATGAAGCAAATTTCCCCCTGCGCGTCACTCAGAGAGATGATTGACCACAGAGCAACTGTGCCCTCTACTCAATTAAAAAGATAGTCTCTCCTCCAGTTCCTGTCTACGCCCTAAGCGCAGACAATATCAAGATGTTGTACAAAAAAGGGGAGCCCGAAGGCCCCCCAGAGAACTAGATTTGTTCTCTTACAAAATTAGAAGATGAACTTCAAGGCAAGTTGCACATTGCGGCGGTCGCTGGCGACATTAGTACCTCCGTTGACTGTCGTACCGCAGCCGCGGCAGCCCTGAACAACAGGGTTTCCTAAGCTGAGGTCTGCCGACGAGCCGATCACGTACAGGTTTGCGTGATTGAAGACGTTGTAGAGCTCGCCGCGGAGTTGCAAGCTATACCTCTCCGTAAACCTGAAGGTCTTGTAAATGCCGCCATCCAGGTTCCAGAAGCCGGGCCCGCGGAAAGCATTGCGCTTGGTCATATCCGCCGGGAATGGCCCCACCTCCGTGCCGCCGCTGACGTCGGTAAACACTCCCGGCGTCAGTCCGGTCACGTTAATGTAATTGAAGATATTCGCCTGGGTAGGATCGGCCGCCGGATTCTTCGGTCCGGTGAAGGAGATCGGGCCGTTCGCCTCTGCGCGCAGGCAAACCGTTATTGCATTCGTGCAGTCGTAGAGCGTGAACGGCGTCCCGGTTCTGGCAACGAACGTGCCGGCGAGAGTCCAGCCGCCCAGGATCTTCCTGGCCCATCCTGATCCGGTACGGCCCCACGGGACATCATAGTTGAAGCTGGCCGAGAACCTGTGCCTGACGTCGAAGTCCGCATACCCATAGTCGAGATGCGGATCGAACGGGTCAAGCAGGCCGAGATTCTGGTTATTCGTTGATTCGCTGAATGTCGAGCTGAGGTTATCCTTCGCGACCGAATACGTATAACGGGCCGTAAACTGTAATCCCCGCAAGTGTAGCCTGCGGAAGTTACTGCTCTCGATTGATGCGACCAGCGCATTGTAGCGCGAGAAACCGTTGTTGTCGCGACCGTTGATATTACCAAACTGCCCGTTCAGGCGAGTTGTCGTAGTCGATTGTCCGGCGGCAGCTCTTTGGGCAGCAATAGCCGGGGGAAACGAAACCTCGCTACCAAGGTAGAATGTTCCAAACCCGGTCCGGTTGAGGTTTTCAATCGCGTAGAGCCTGTTACCTCTCGATCCATTGTACGTGAGAGAGACAACCGTGCCCGGTGAAAGCTCACGCTCAATCCCGAGGCTGAAGAGGTCCGAGTAGGCAACATCAAGATCCTGCCTCAGGTAACGCAAGCTGGAGACGGGCAGGACTTTAGTGATACCGCTGCCTGCCAGCGGACCGGCATTACTCAGCGTGACCGGGAGTTGGCCGGGGGTGATATCCCCGCCCTTGACGGCGAGCAGTGAAACCACCGCATAATTAGGCGGATTCTGGATGACGTTAAAGGTTACGTTGCCGAAGTTACGCTCGAAGGCGCGAGCATACCCCCCGCGAATGCTCGTCTTACCATCGCCTAAGACATCCCAGGCAAACCCGATGTGGGGACCAAAGTTATCCTTATCCGGTGCGTAAAGCCCACCGACCGGACTGTTCGGCGAGGTCAAGACTTGGCCGTTGCGGATTCGCTCCTGAAGGGTCGCACCCGGTCCGAAGAAGAAGTTAGAATCCTTATTCGGGTTCTTATTGTGCTGGACGCCGTAGTACTCGTAGCGCAATCCGAGGTTAACGGTCAGCCTCGGAGTGTATTTGATCGCGTCGTTGAAATAGAGGTCGAAATCCCGGTAGCGGTTGCTGCGGGTGAAATCCGGCGGACCGACCGGCAGTTGTAATGTCCCGCCTGGGAGCTGGCCCTGCGGAAAGACCGCCGCTTGAAATAATCTCAGTTGACCGTTCACGAAGTTGTTGAGACCCGCGCGGGTGTTGCTGCCGAGCTGCTCGGTCGCTTCCTCGTAAGCGCCGAAAGCGCGATTGTCTTGAATGTAAACGATCGAGCCGCCAAAGTTGAGTTGGTGCCGGCCACGCGTATAGCTCATGTCCTCGTTGATCTGGCCGACGTTCTGCGGGCCACCGAATGGGATGGCATTGCCCGGAGTGAACTCCGAGTAGCCTGGGAAAGCGAGAAACTCGCCGTTGGTATTCGGAAGACTCGTAAATGCGCCGCCCGTAATATACAGCGTCGGACCGACGGGAGCCGCGCCGAGCGGCTGCAACTGGAACAACCGGTTAAAGATAAACTTGGTCGTCGAGGTGAACTTCGACGTGAAGTTGTGATTAATCGTCAGGTTCCAATTCTGGTTCCTGTCGCGCTCACCGGTGTCGAACCCCGTGTACGGGCTGAAATTGACCACGCCCGGGAAGAATAATCTATGGTCATAAGCGAAACGGCCGTAGATCTGCGTCTTGCTGCTGAGGTTGTAGTCAATACGGTTAACAGTCTGATACGTGTCCTGCGGGTCGCCGGCACCCACATTTTGCGGGACACTGAATCGCGACTCTCCGAACGCCGGAAAATTGGCTCCCAGAGCAGTAAAGGCTCCGCAGTTAGATCCCGGGCAAACTGTACTCACACTGAATATCTGGCCGTTGATCGGATGAGCGAGCGGAAACGCGTTGAAGAACGCCCGCGTATTGGGGTCGGAAGCCGCAATTAACTGTGACGTTGGGACAACAACGATCTTAACTTCAGTGCTGCGAACGCGCGTCCACTCCGTGCTGCTGAAGAAAAATAACTTGTTCTTCTTGATCGGCCCGCCGATCGAGTAACCGAACTGGTTGCGCGTGAAATGCGGTCTGTCAATACCGTGCGCATTGTTATCGAAGCCGTTCGAGGCCAGTTTCGAGATACGGTTGAACTCGTAACCGGTGCCGTGAAAATCATTCGTACCCGACTTGGTCGCCACGTCGACGATGCCGCCGGTGGCGCGCCCATATTGAGCCGAGAAGTTATTGGTAATAACCCGATACTCCTGGACGGCATCCAGCGGCACCGTTTGCCCGACCTGTGCCGTAAACGTGTTCACGTTCTCGCCGCCGTCGAGCAGGATGTTGGTGCTGGCCGCGCGCTGACCGTTAATCGAGACGCCGACGCCACGGGCCGTTGAGCCACCCGGGTCTTGAGCGACGTTGCCGGACAGCGCCACGAAGTCGTATGGATTACGCGTCAGCGACGGCAACTGGCGGAGCTGCGTCTCCGAAATCACATTCGACACTTCCTGGTTCTGAGTGTTAACGGCGATGCCGCCTTCGGCGACGACCGTGACGCTCGCCTGCCCCGCAGTAATCGAAAGTCTCGTCTCGACCGGGGTGTTTGATCCGACCGTCACCTGTACCCTTTGCGTGAAAGGCGCATAACCCGTCGCCGTCGCCGTCACGTCATAGAATCCGGGTTTCAGGTTGCTTACGGTGTAGGTCCCGTCCCCGCTCGAGGTCGTCGTGGTCGTCGCTCCCGTGTCGACAGATTTAACCTCGACAGACGCATTGGGAACCAACGCGCCGTTCGGGTCGAGAACCTTTCCATTAATATTGCCGGTCTCAGTTTGCGCCAGCGCCGCGCCTGAAACCATTGCTATCACAAACAAGGCTGCGACCAGATACGAAATACTCTTCGCCACCAAGCGCTGTGAAAGAAAAGACATCTGAAATCCTCCTTTTGACTTTAAGCGCCAAAAATAGAACAGAGAGCCCCATGGCTCCGGAAGGTTTGAATAATGGAGGGATGTCGCTGCTCGCGCAGAACCTGATTTCCTCCATTAACCGAACACTCAGGCGCAATTACCCTTCGGGAAGCGATGACGTCACTTTCAAGGCGAAATTTGCCGGAGATTTGTCGGTAAATCATCGTGCTCGTAGGTCGCAAAGTCTATGCCAGGCGCGCGCTGACCTTTGCAACGGCACTAATCCCCTGATTTCACTGGGGTTAAGAGGGCACGCGGGGCTTCGGGCAGATCCACACAAATCACAAAATATCCATTTTTTTTGATTAGTACAATTTTTCGGATGAATTTACATTATGCTGGGATCGAGATGGCTTAGAGAATCAGGAAAAGTTAATCCCGCTAGCAAGGGCAAGTCAGCGGCTACCACAGGATATTTATGGAGTCTGATTGTGAGGAATTATATGATGGGCGCGCAGGAGTTACTTATCGGGAATTCGGATCAACCCTTGTGTCATTTAGCAGCAGGTGGTAGTGAGAATGCGATGCGGTAGACCGCCGCGCCGTCTATTTCAATATCTTTTGACACGGGCGCCGCGCCATCGGCCTTCGCAGTAACGCGATACTTGGCGGCGTCGGGAGCGAGCCGGAAGACGAACGAGCCGGTTTCGCTCGTCATGCGCCCGTCTATCTTCCTGGCAGTCCCGTCCGCTTCCACGCGCGCAATTTCGACCCGCACCCCGGGAACGCTGCGCCCCCCGGCGTTGAAGACGCTGCCCTTCACAAAAGCAAGCGTGCCTTCATCAACTCTCAGGATCAGGCGGTCCGGCAATTCGCGCAACCTCCCGGCGCGCACTTCAATATTTTCCATCGTGCCGACGCTCAATCCCGGCTTGCGAAATGTCAGTCCGTAGCTGCCCGGCTCAAGCCCGGCGATCACGAACTCGCCTTTGCGGTTCGTGAGGACGCGCGCTACTTCATGCTCGCCTTGGCGCGCGACAACGGCGACGCCCGCCACCGTGGCCCCCTTCTCACCCCGCACCTTGCCCTTAATGCCACCCGTCGGATGATCCTGTGCAACGGGCGCACCGGCAAGCAACATCAATAGGAGGAGGGCGGCCGTTGAGCGATATAGATTCATGTTTAGCACTCTCGGGATAATGGCTCTACTTCCCCTAAGCGCAGCTCGGCAGTAATGACCATTATAGCATGCACTCGGGGAGCGCCCGAATCGCGCTGTCAGGCAGCGAGTATAACTGTTGATGCCAGTCCATGGACTGCATGTTGCCTGCCGAGAGCGCGCCTGGCAAGCCTGCCCGCGACTCCGTATAATTGCCCGAGGTTATGTTACATTTCGGTAAACCGTCCCGGTAACTGCTAATGCCCCCTATGATCCATCACCAACCTTGCGCGCGAACCCGGCTCTGCAGCCTGCTGCTCTGCTGTATGCTCATCTCTTTTTCACCGTCCACGCGCGGCCAGCAACCGCGCGAGCCGGCCCGTCGCCCTCAGAATCAGGCCGAGGCGCTTGAAGCGGACGACGTTATGCGCGTTGACGTAGACCTCGTGCCGGTCGATGTCGCAGTCACGGATGCGGGTGGACGCCCGGTGCGCAACCTTCGCCCCGAAGATTTCAAGCTCTATGAAGACGGCAGTGAGCGGCCCGTAGCTTTTTTCAACGTCGAAAAGAGGGGCGCCTCGCCACGCCCCGTCGCCATTGTTTTCGCCCTAGACGTCTCCGGCAGCATGACTGCTGACGAGATGATGCGCTTGAGCGAAGCAATGCACGTCTTCTCCAGAAAGCTGGCCGCGCATCCGTCCGCGTTGGCCGTCATGACCTTCGGCATGCGTGTCAAAACCCTGCAGAGTTTTACGAGTGATCCGCAAAAACTGGACCGCGCCTTCGACCGCCTCGCGCACGAGCCGAACGGACTTTCAACGCATACTTATGATGCGGTTGACGACGCGATCCGCATGCTCGTACGCAAGGCGCCGCGCACACGGGAGCACCAGTTGGTTAAACGCGCAGTCGTGGTCGTCACGGACGGTTTTCCGGTCGGCGATACGGTTTCGGCGCGGACGGTGATCGAGCGGGCCAACGCAGCCGATGTGAGCGTCTACACCGTGACACTGCCTTCATATTCGCGACTGCTGTTATCAAGCGAGCGCACGCCGCTGCCGACCCCGCTCGACGTCAGCGGCCTGGCCGAAAAGACCGGCGGCACAAGCTTTTATGCGAATGATAAAGATTTCGAGCCGCTGTTCCGCGCGCTCGCCGAAGAGGTGACGTCCGCCTATGTGCTGGCTTTCTACCCACCCGAGGGGAAACGGCATGACGGGCGATTTCACACGATTCGGGTCGAAGCGCCGCGCGGGCTCGTCGTGCGACAGAGCCGCCCCGGCTATCAAGCGGACGGCGCGAAGCGTTAAGCGGAAGGCAGCATATAGAGGGTATGTCAAGCGTTTTGACCTCTGCATGCTGCCTTCCCTGAATGCTACCTTTTAGTAGTCCTCGTCCTCGTCTTCATCCTCCTCCAAATCTTCTTCTTCGACGATGTCTAATTCGACAGGGTCGAGCCCGACGATTTCCAGATCAGTCCCACACTCTTCGCATGAGATGATATCGCCCTTGTCCGCGTCCGTATCGACATGGACATCCGCATCGCATTCGGGGCATGTTCCGGTCGGCACTTTACTCTACCTCCAGGTTCCGGTTGACGGCAGGGGCACACCCGTATGACCTTTGGGGAGACCTCCGCGGTGGATTCTTTAAGTGCGGACAATCTAACCGCGCACGCAGGATTTTGCAACACCCATTTGACGAAAAATGGGATGGCTGTCAGCTTAACCAAAGCGGAACTGTGTCATCGGATTTCGTCTCAGACCCATCTCATACCCACCCACACCCCGTGTAACTTATGCCAAACAGTTCGCCGGTCACGAGCACCCTCACTGCGCTAAAGCCCGAATCCATCCGAAACTCTATTTTTTTATCGCGGCTATTAATTGCTATTCAATCCCGCAAATTGCCCTCATTCGCGCCTTCGCCTCCGCTCGAAACCGCTTCCACCGGTTTCCAATTTTACGGATATCAATATTCAAAATACCGATCACAAAATCCAAATACTAGAAGATATTTTCCCACCGTTACCCACCGGCCATCGATCAATCATTACCAATAGTAGATTTAGGCTCAGGTCGGCGAGGCGGCATAAGCATTGCTTTTTATCGCTAAGCGTAGCGTCAGCTTACTTCTGTTTTCCAAATTTTCGTATGCCAAACCACACGGGTTTAAGCATTGGAAGTAACTCTAAAGGAGATGTTGTATGTCCAAAGTCAGGTTCTTTCTCGTCGCAATCACCCTGCTGTTTGCCACCAGCTATACGGCGTTGGCGCAGACCAGCAAGGGCTTTGTGGTGGGAACCATTACAGATCCAAACGGCGCCGCCATCAGTGGCGCCACGGTGAAGCTTATTAACAAAGCAACGAACGTCACACGTGATACAACCACACAGTCTGACGGGAACTACCGTTTTGATGCCGTTGACCCTGGCACTTACAGGCTGGAGGTCAGCCAAAGCGGGTTCAAGACAGCGGCGCTCGAAGATGTCGTCGTCGTTGCGTCACAAACGATTGATAAATCTACTAAGCTCGAAGTCGGCAGCCAAGCCGAACAGGTGACCGTCACTTCTGATCCTGTCATTCTGCAAACGCAGGACGGGGCGCGCATCAACACCCTCACGACGCGCCAGATCACCGAATTGCCGGTGAGCGGCCTCAACCCCGTGAACCTGGTCTTTACCCTGCCGGGCGTCGTCAACCCGGGCCCCTTAGCGGGCGGTTTCGTACAGGGGACAGAGTTTTCCATCAACGGCCTGCGCGCGCGCGCCAACAACCAGTTGCTCGACGGTTTAGACAACAACGACAACTCGATTACGGGCCAGTTCTATCAGCCCGTGTTACGCGACGGGTATGATGAAGTAACAGTTCTCGGGAGCGACTATTCGGCAGAGTATGGGCGTGCCGGTGGCGCCGTCGTTAACCTGATCACCCGAAGTGGGACGAGGCAATTCCACGGATCAGTCTATGACGTCATTACGCCGAGCGCACTGGCTGCCCTCTCTCCTTTCGAGAAGGCCGGCCTGAATTTAACCAGGGAGTTTGGGAATAATAAAAAGTCACCGTCAATTGAAAACGATTACGGCTTCTCGCTCGGCGGCCCGGTCTACCTGCCGCGCTTCGGCGAGGGCGGCTCCCCCTTCAGTTTCAACGGTCGGGAAAAACTCTTTTTCTTCGGCACGTTCCAGAACTCGCCCTTCCGCACCGGCGGCGTGATCTCATCACCCGTGGTTCCGACCCAGGAGGGTTTTACCCTGCTGCGCCAGCTCTTCCCGCCCGGCGCGAGTCCGAATCTGGACCGTTACCTGGCAACCATCGGCAGCCTGCGTGGCACGACGGCCATCAGGAATATCGCCCTCGGCGGCGGGCGGCCGAGTATTCCCTTTGGCACGGCGACGCGCGTCAGCGCCCAGCCCGTGGACGACCAGCAGTACCTGGCGCGCGTGGATTGGACGCCGACCACGAAGAACAGCTTCGCGTTCCGCTACGTTCTCGACAAACAGATCTTTTCCAACCAGTTCCCACAATTTACCACCCTGCAATTTGAGGGCACTGAGATCGACGTCCCGAGTTTGGTCCAGAACGCCTACATTAATTGGACGCGCACTTTCACGGCCAGGACGACCAACGAACTCCGCTTTGGCTACGGGCGCTTCGACGTGCGCTTCACCCCGCGCAGCTCATCATTGGTTGGACCGCAATTCCTTTTTGGTGGTGACGCTGCCAGCGTGACGGGCATCGGCCTTGACCCGACCTTTCCACAGGGACGTATCTTCAACAACTACCAGCTTCAGGATACGATCTCCCACACCATCGGGAATCACACCATCCGCGCAGGCTTTGACATCAATAAACAGCGCGCCAAGCAGTTTATTCCCATTAACCTTGGCGGAACCCTAACCTTTACCGCTGGTGGCGGGTTCCCGGCCTTCGGGAACTTTGTGGATAACTTCTCGGGCACCTCGGGTGTTTTTGCATCCAAGGTATTCGGCTCGCCCAATGATTTCCCGAATGTCACCAACCAGGCCTACTTCGTCAATGACAACTGGCGTGCGCGGCCCAACTTAACCCTCAATCTCGGCCTGCGGTATGAGCTCTACGGCGTGGCCCAGAATACGGCGCGCTTCCCCGCATTCTGCGGCTTCGGCGTGCCACTATTAACGCGGTGCGAAGTGAAGAGAGATACCAACAACTTCGCCCCACGTTTCAGCTTCGCCTACACGCCGCACTACCTGAAGCGGTTTTTCGGTGAAGAAAAGACGGTCATTCGCGGCGGGTTCGCGGTCAACTACGATATTTACTTTAACAACATCCTGAGCAATACGGTCGCCTCATCGCCTAACGCGATCGGCGTCACTACCCGCGGGCGGACGGCCGGCGGTCGCGGTTTCGCAAACGCCACGAGCACTTTGCCGACGGTGGCCCCTCTCCCAAACCCGCTCGCCACTCAGTCGACCGTCACTACCAATCTGGTCAACCCGAAGACTTTAGTCTGGAACTTCGGCGTGCAGCGCAAGATACCCTTCAACATCATTCTTGACGCGGCCTACGTCGGCACGCGCGGGGAGCACCTGTTCCTCAATGAAGAGCTGAATCCCGTCAACCCCGCGACTGGCGCGCGTATTCACCCGGAGCGTGGGGCCGTCCAGCCTCGCACCAATGCCGGCGACTCCATCTATCATTCGTTGCAAACGCGTGTTGAGCGCGGCTTCAGCAATGGCCTGCTTTTCCGCTTTGCATACACGTGGTCCAAGGCGATTGATGATGTGAACAGCGAGGTTTTCGTCACCTCAGGCGGGAGCAGCCGCGGTTCCGACCCGTTGGGCGTCATGGGGGGACGCCGCGCGGATCGTAGTGTGGCGACTTATGATGTTCCACATGCCGCGGTCATCAGCTTCCTTTATGACATTCCTTCCCCACTACACTCTCACTTCGGGAGAGCGATCCTGGGTGGATTTACACTCTCCGGCATCTATCGCATTCAATCGGGGGCCGTGGAAACTCCCTTCCTTAACGGGTTCGATATTAACGGCGATGGCAACGCTTTCAATGATCGCCCTGCTATCAACAACCCGAGCGCGCCGCCCAATTCGGTGGCGATTTCTAATGATATAAATGGTACGGACTCTCCCACCGGTTACTCCGATGCCAACGGAAACCCTATCAGCCTCGCCAATGCTCGTTACGTCGTTGATTCCAATATCCGCACCGGGATCGCCGGGCGTAACACACTCCGCGCGCCGAAAATGCAGCGCTTGGATCTCAGCTTGAACAAGGCAATTAAGATGCCTTACAGCGAGAAGCATAAGTTAGAGATTCGCGTTGACTTCTTTAACGTCCTCAACCACCCAATCTTTACTTGGGACAGTGCTACCAACGGAGGCTTGAGCAACGGCGATGTGTTTAACCCGTTCTTCAACCAACCACGTCTCAACGGTGGCCCCTCCGGCCCGACGTCGTTTGGCACCAGCCGCTCCGGACGCATTCAGCTCCGCTACGTCTTTTAATGCACTGCTGGTCGAGCGGTGAAACTCAAAGGGGCGGCCTGGCGGGCCGCCCCTTTTTTGTTTGATTCGCCACTTGTTATAATCTGTCCTATCTTTATAGAACACGCAGGTAGTACGCTACCATCAACTTTCTGTATCCTGGCAGGCCAGGCCATGCCATGCTTGAGTACACCGTGCCGCCACGGGCGTAGACTACTGGGACTTTTTAGCGCCCTTCTCCAGCGCCTTAGCGCCCTCTTTGATGCGGCTGCTGAGCTCGATAATATTTTCCAGGTCGCGGCCGGCCTCGGCCACGGGCATCGCGTCATTCACGCGGACATTACCGAAAAGGGGATTTGTGACAAACCGCTGTATCAATGTGGCTAGCGTTAAAAGGGATGATTTGACTTGCCCGTTTTCCGGCGCGCCCTTAATAACTTCGTCGAGCGTTAAGAGCGATGCCTTCACCTGCTCGCCATCAGGAGTTGCCCGGTTGTTCTGGCCCTTTTCATCAACCTCGGATTCCGGGAACCTGAGGTTGGCCTTCAGCCGAGCAGCGCGCTTTTTTATCTCCGCGGTTCGATTCGAGATCAGCCTGTAGTCGAGCGTATCGCCACCTGAGATTAAGCGGATCATCTCGTTATTGATCACTTGGATGCGCTCGAAATCTTCTTTGGTTTGTGTGAGCACCGGTCGGGTGGGCGCAGAAGGTCCGACCTTTTTCTCCCTTCCGATATTATCGAGCTCACGCTCATTCCTGATCATTTCGCGCTGGCGAGCCCTGGCTATCTCCCAGTCTCTCATCGCGCTGTTCTGCTGGGCCCGAGCAGGGGTTGCTCCCAGTGAGATGAAGGTGATGACCGACATGATAGATACCGTCACGCCGGTGGGTAGGTTTGTCCGATAGCTTCTCATGGTAACCATTCCGCGCACTATTAGAATGTCTCTTTGTTGGGGGCCAGTATAATCCTCGAGACTTCCCCGCTCAAGAGCTTACAGGCGGAAGCCCGACCGTGAGGGAGGGCGCGCTCTTCGGCACTTGGCTCCCACCTGAGGATGAATAGACCCTGTTTACGGCCGCCCGGCGATTTTCTGACATCCGACTCGCGCCCGTTTATATGACACTCGCCGGTTTCTTACCCGTCACGACCAGAACCTCGGCAGGAAAATCCATTCCGTTGTCTGTGAAGAATTCGCGGGTGGCTTCCTCTACTTCTCGTCTTGCCAGAAGCAATTGATCGTGAAAAAGCCCTCCCACTTTCCCGCGCAGGGTGTCCGACATCTCGACGCGCAGGGGCCAGAAATCCTCCGGGGGAATTGGCGCCGTAATATGAAAGCTGAAGATACGCTCGCTAACATCTGCCGCCCCGGCATCTTGAAGTAGCCCGGAGAGAACACCCCGCCCGGCAAACCGAAACGCCCCCGGGGCGTTCGGGTCTTCCGCGGAAGTCTTCACGTAGCGTGACATGATTTCCGTGACGATCCGAAAGAAGGGATTAAATTCCTTCCCGTGCCACACCGCAAGGGAGATCAACCCGCCGGGTCGGGTGACGCGGAGCATCTCGCGTAGCGCCGCGCGCGGCTCGGGGAAAAACATCGCCCCCAGGCGGCTCACCGTCGCGTCAAACGAGCCATTATCGAACGGTAAAGAGTCGGCCACGCACCGGCGAAACAAAATGTTACTCAAGCCGCGCCGGTTCGCCTCGCGACGGGCGGCGGCAACCATTTCCGCCACCGCGTCCGTACAGGTGACGGAGCCGTTGGGCCCAACAACCTTGGCTATCGTCAGGGCGGGCTCGCCCGTCCCGCCCGCCACATCAAGCACCGACTGACCTGCCGCGATGCCCGCCTCCGCCATCAGGGCGCGGGTCACGGGCTCGAACATCATTTCAATAGCGGCGCGATGCTTTTCCCAGTAAGGCGCAGACCCACGCCACGCGCGCAGAATATCGTTTCCCGGTTCCTGGCCCATCGCTCTCTTATTTTGGATCAACCGGAAGCCCGGCCTTTTCCCACGCGTCGAAGCCCCCGTAGAGCGGGTGGACGCTCTTCCAACCCTGCGCCAAAAGCTCCTGCGCCACACGGGCGCTCGATGCTTCGTGCGGTCAGGTACAGTAAGTGATGACGGCGCGGTCGTGCGGGATCTCGTTAAGATGCTGCTTCACCTCGTCGGCCGGCACCCGGATCGCGCCCGGCAGTCTGGTCTCAGCCTCGCCCCATGCCTGCGGGTTACGCGTATCGACGAAGGCGAATTGCTCGCCGCGATTCATTCTCTCTTTTATTTCATCCACGGTAACTCTGGTCGCTTCCATTCTTTTAACCCTCCTTTGATTTTGTCAGACCGCTTCAATGATGAATAGGGAATTAACAATCTCACCATTCCCGCGCCGCATCATACAACAGAACGCGCCCCGTGAGAGACATCCGTGGTCATCAGTCTTGATGCATCTAATTCCATTCGACCTTCGCCAGCAATTCTGATAAGTTCAGCAGCACCAAATTAAACCATACGACGTAGTACATTCGTAAAGATGGGAGGCTCACGCTTTGAGGTGCCAATAAAAGACGTGCTTTACTCTTGGCGCCTTGGCGTGAGAATTTCTCTTCCATTCTCACGTAGTCTGATTTAGCGGGCCGGCTGATACTGACATGAAGATTTCTCTTCCCACTCCACCCGACTTCAGCTTCCGGCGAACCATCCTGAGTCATGGCTGGAGCACGCTGCCCCCCTTTGAGTTGGACGTGAATCGTTGGACGCTTTTACGGATCCTCGACCTGGAAGACGGTCCGCCCGCTGTCGTTGAAATAACGGACGCGCCCGCCTCGGTTATCGTCCACACGTCGCGCCGGCTCGGCAAACTCGGCATCGAGCGGGTCACCCGTGATGTGCGGCACATACTACGGCTTGACGACGACCTGACCGGCTTCTACGGCATGGTCGCCTCCGATCCGGATTTCTCATGGATCGCGCGCGAGGGGGCCGGCCGCATGCTCCGGTCGCCCACCGTCTTCGAGGATCTGGTCAAGACGATCTGCACCACAAACTGCTCCTGGGCGCTCACGGAAAAGATGGTCGCAGGTCTCGTCAACAATCTGGGTCGCGAGGCAAAGGATGGCCGGCGCGCTTTTCCGACACCGGAAGCCATGGCGCGCGCGCCCGAAAGATTTTATCGTGATGTAGTGCGCGCCGGTTACCGCGCTTCATATCTGAAAGAGCTGGCCGAGCGCGTCGCTTCCGCGTCGCTCGACGTCGAAGGCTGGTTGACGAGCGAGTTGCCGACAGTCGATCTCAAGCGCGAGATGAAGCGTGTGAAGGGGGCCGGCGATTACGCTGCCGAGAACCTCCTGAAGCTTGTCGGCCGCTATGACGGGCTCGCGCTCGATTCCTGGCTGCGCGCGAAGTTTGCCAGCACCCGAGGCGGCGGGCGCGCCATTACCGACCAGAAGATCGCCCGCCACTACGCCCGGTTCGACGTGTGGCGCGGCCTTGCCCTCTGGTGCGACATGACACGCGACTGGTTAGACGAGGAGCGATTGCTCCGGTGGTAAGCCGGCTATCTATCCGCGCTTCCTTCCGCAAGCAGGCGCCGCAGCTCGCCGATGCGCTTCTCCGGCGCGCCATAGCGCGCGCGGTAATCGCTCAGGCTGCGCCTGATAACTTCGAGGGATTCCGCACGGTCGTAAACATCCGTAATCTCGACGCGCCGCGGCGCCTCCTGGGGCAGTTGTTTATAGGTGAGGAAATAGTGTCTGAGGCGATCGACGATGCCGCGGGGGCATTCAGTAATATCTTTAATATGGCTGTAGGCGATGTCTGATTTCAGCACCGCAATGATCTTATCGTCTGCTTCGTTGCCGTCAATCATCCGCAGACCGCCGATCGGCTTGGCGCGCACCAGAAAGTTACTATGGGTGATGGTCTTTTCCGTCAGCACGCAGATGTCCATCGGATCCCCGTCACCCTTGATTCCGTCGACGCTGATGCGCTGCCTGGTAAGCTCAGCCACCTCGTCACCGCAGTAGGTTTGCGGGATAAAACCATAAGGCGTCGGGCATTGCGACGAGAAGCGCTGGGGCCGGTCGAGACGCAGGTGGCCGGAAGGCTTATCCAGCTCATACTTCACCACATCGGTCGGCACGATTTCGATGTAAACGTTGATCGTGTCGGGCGCATCCTCGCCCGGCGCAATCCCGTGCCACGGGTGGGCCTGAAATAGAATATTCAGCAGGTCGTGTAGCGCAGCCTCATTCACAGACATTTTCTCTTTACCTCAATCCACCCTCTTTTCAACGCGGCCTATAGTATGGGTTACCGCCGCCCGAATTCAAATGCCAGCACGCTAAACTTACCCCCAAAGACGTCTCCATCTTATCTTTGGACGGTCGCTCTTTCCCCCTTGAGGTATCGATCAAAGAAGTTGGTTGCCGCCGTGTAGGCCGCGAGCCAGTGGCGGTGCAGGAGGAAGTCATGAACTTCGTCCGGAAAAATGAGCTGCTCGAAAACTACTTTCTGTTCGCGCAGCCGCCGTGCTAGGTCAACGGTCTGCCCGAAGGCGACATTCCGGTCATCGTCCCCATGGATCAAAAGCACAGGCGAGCGCCATGCCGAGATCGAGCCAACGGGTGAAGCCTCGCGCGCGGTTTTCTGCGCGCCCTGGTTCGCGTAGTCTATCCAGCGCGCCCCGGAGATGCGCACTGACCAGTCGTGGACGCCGTGCAGATCAACCCCCGCCGCGAACAGGTCCGAGTTGCGGGCGAGACCGAGCGCCGTCAAATACCCGCCATACGACCCGCCCCACAGACCGATCCTCGCCGGGTCTATGTCCGCGCGCCCGCGCAGGTAACGCGCGGCTGCCACGATGTCCTGATACTCCGACGCCCCGCGCGCGCCGCGCTTCGCCGCCACGCGAAACGAGCGGCCGTAGCCGATGCCACTTCGATAGTTGACCGACAGCACGGCGTAGCCTTGATCTGCCAGATATTGATTGAACCCGTACGCGTTGTGATAGTAGTACATGTAATGCCAGCCGAGGAGCATCTGCCGAACCGGACCGCCGTGCATGAAGATCACAGCCGGAAGACGCGTTCCCGGCGCAGCGTCCGGCGGCATGAAGAGCTGCCCGTGGATGTCCAGGCCGTCAGCGCTTTTGAAGAGAACAGGCTGCGGCACGACCAGCCGGGCGGCGGGAAAATCTTTCGGCAGGGCTGAGCCGGCGATCAACTCAGCGGTGCCGCCCGCGAGCGGCATCACGTGCGGCATCGCGGGCTCGCGCGCATCCGATCCGAGATAGGCGAGATGCGCGGCGTCGCCGGTGACGACGGGGCCCCATTCAATCTTCTCGCCGGAAGTAATGGAGGTAGGCTTCCCGCCCCCGGCCGCGACGCGCCAGAGGTGGCGGCGGTCGATGTCGCCGCAGTTGGATGAGTAGATAACCGTGCGACGATCCGGCGTCATCGTCACGTGTTCGACCTCGCACGCGCCGGGAGTCAGTAACGTCGCCTCGCCGCCGCCCGCCGGAACCGAATAAAGATGCAGCCACCCGTCCTGTTCCGACGCGAAGACGATGGTGTCCGCCGCGCCCCATTGGAGAAGATTTCTCCCGGCCACGAACGGCAGGGAACCACTGGCGCCCGGCCCACTGCGCCACACCTCTCGCGCATTCCCCGTCGAAAGGTCGGCGACCATGATGGCCCACGGGTCGGGCCTGTCGTCAAAGATCAAAGGGGGCTGGCTTCCCGTAGCCGGCTGGCGGACAAAGGCGATTCGCCCGCCGTCACTCGACCAGCGCGGGAAGCTGTCACGGTCAACGGAAGGCGCAACGTAACTGACGGTATTTTTCGTCACGTCGTAAACGCCGATAAAGCTATGGTCGCCACGCTGGCTCACAAATGCGAGGCTTTGCCCGTCTGGCGACCAGGCCGGTGATACGTTA
Organism: uncultured Blastocatellaceae bacterium; assembly: GCA_964383905.1. Taxonomy (GTDB): domain Bacteria; phylum Acidobacteriota; class Blastocatellia; order Pyrinomonadales; family Pyrinomonadaceae; genus CAYLJO01. The sequence goes on along the minus strand of CAYLJO010000002.1, from coordinate 58,526 downwards.
TTGCCACGCGCCGAGAAGAGCTGGCGCGGCTCCTCCCCCTTCGTGATGCCGGCGACCCAGAGCTGGTTGTTCTTTTCGAAGACCACCCTGTCGTCGGCAGGCGAAGCGACCGGGTTATTGCCCTCGCCGAGCCGCCTCACCTGACCGTCATTCCACGAAACGGCGTAAACGGCCTGCGTCGCCCCCGCCGCGTCACTGGTCGGGTTCGGGATTTCGCCAGCCTGGTTCTTATCGCCGCCCCGGACGTAAATGAGCCAGTTGCCGTCCGGTGAAAAGGCGAGGTCTGTCACCTCCTGGCCGTCATCGTCTTTGTATCCTGTCAGTTGCCGTGCCTGGAATTGTGGCCCTTCGGCCACCCAGACGTTGCGCCGCCCCTCGCTGTCAAAAACCCACGCGATGCGCCGGCCGGCTCGCGAGGCAATCAGATCAGATGGGAAAGGAGAGCTCAGGACTTGTTCCAGGGTAAAGCCGCTCCCGCTCTGTTGAGCGAAACCAATGACATGAGCCAGAAGCAGGAGGATCAATGCAGTCGCCGGCACTCGTGTAGTCTTCATAGTCTGCCTTTTATGCGTGGGATCAGTTTTTGCTACTACCTGCGGCCTTTGGCCAGCGAAGTTGCGCGGTCAATCTCGGCGGCCACCTGCTCGATTGTCTGCGCAACTTTCGATATTTCCGCGGTGGCCTCCGCCCAGTTGCGCTGTTCGATGGCCTCCCTCACCCCCGGCAGCGTCTTCACGCCGTACCCGGTGTAAAAGCCCGGCGCATAGATCTGATGCTTGAACCACGGGCGCCGGGGCAAGCCTTCGCCGCGGGTCATCGCGCGCTCCGTCCTCATTAACGTTTCGTCGAGCGCTTTCTCGGCATCGCGGGACGGCAATTGATTGCGCGCCATGAGCCCATTCATTGCCGCGTCGTAATTTCGCGCGCTCTTTTGCAGCCTCGCGAGCGCGTTCCGCAAAGGCGCGAAATTAAGGTCTGGGACGGGCGACTCGGGTCGCGGCGCAACGAAGACTTGCGTCGGGTCGGCGACCGCTTCAAGAGTCCTGTCGTTGATTTCCCGGTTCTTCTCCACGGTCCCTTCACGCATATCACCCGCGAGCTTTGTCAGCTCTGTAACGTATGTGCCGACCGTGTCTGAGAAGTTCGTGAAGCTCAACGGAAGAATATCGGCGTCAGCGAAACGCAGAACGGCGCGACCGCCCGTTTCCGCGAGCGCGATCCCGTAGTCGAAGCCCGGGTCACCGAACCTCGTGTAATGATCGAATGAATCATAGATCGAGTGGTAGGAGCCTCCGCCGTCCTCGCCCCCGTAGCCGATGTTCAACGAAGCGATCCCGGCGTGTTGAAGGAACGGCGTGTAATCGGAACCGGAGCCGAGCGCTTCGATCGGCTGGTCGGTTCGCTCTCTCGCTTCGCGCCGGTCTTCCGGGCTTCCCCTCGTGATCTTGAGCGCCCGGACGCGCTCGGCGACGGAAATCTTCTTCTCCGGGTCAACGACATCCCGTGCCACTTCATTGATGAATTTTTCGAGCGTATGCGAGCCGCCGACGCCAAGAAAGCCCCGCCCGTTCGTGTCCGAGTTAACGTAAAGCGCGGCGTTCTTCCGCAGCAGGTCGGCGTGCGTTTCAACCCACTCCGTCGAGCCGAGTAAGCCTGGCTCCTCGCCGTCCCACGCGGCATAGATGATGGTGCGTTTCGGCTTCCACCCGCCCTTCAAGAGCTCGCCCACACCGCGCGCCTCTTCCATGAGAGCGACCAGCCCGCTGATCGGATCATCCGCGCCGAACACCCACGCGTCATGATGGTTCCCGCGTATGACCCACTCGTCGGGGCGCTCTGCGCCGCGAATCTTTGCGATCACGTCATACGCAGGCACCGTGTTCCAGTTGAATTCGAGCTTGAGATGAACAGTCGCCGGGCCGGGCCCGAGGTGATAGGTTATTGGCAGAGCGCCACGCCAGGGCTCCGGCGCGACCGGCCCGCCGAGCGCGTGAAGGAGCGGTAGCGCGTCCCCGTAAGAGATCGGAAGTACGGGGATCTTGGTAATCGTCGGCGCATCTTTGAGCGCCAGCCGCCGGGCATCTTTCGTCGCCCCGACCCCCGGAGTCAGAGGGTCGCCCGGGTAGAGAGGCATATCGGCGACCGAGCCGCGCTGCGCCCCATTTTCATTGCGCCACGCCCCTTTGGGATAAACGTCACCTTGAAAATAACCGTCGTCGCGCGGGTCGGAGTAGATAATACAGCCGACGGCGCCGTGTTCCGCCGCGACCTTCGGCTTGATCCCACGCCACGACCCACCGTAGCGCGCGATGATGATCTTTCCCCTCACGTCAACGCCGCGCTCGGCCAACGCCTCGTAGTCTCTCGGCACACCGTAATTAACGTAAACGAGTTGGCCCATCACATCGCCGTCGGTTGAATACGCGTTGTAGACCGGTAACTGCTCCGAAACGAGAACGCCTGACGTCGAGTCTTCCGCGAGCGGTGGCTCGGCGAGGCGCGCCGTCACGTGCCCCGGCTCGGTCATTTCCAGCAGGCGCGTCTTTGGCGTTGGGAAGAGCACGTCGAAACGTTCGATCTCTGTTTCGTATCCCCACGAGCGGAACTGCTCTGCGATAAACTCGGCATTCTCCTTACCGTAGGCCGATCCGACATGATGCGGCCTCGATGACAGGCGCTTCATCCACGCGCGTAAGTCCTCTTTCTTCAACAAAGAATCGAAGCGTGCTTCGAGCGCGCGCTGTTGCGCCGCACCTTCTCGGCTGAAACCCAGGAGCGGTTTATCATCGGTCGCAGCGGCCTGTGCGACCAGCGCGAAGGACAGAACCAAAATAATGATCAAGCGCAAAAAATTAAGACACATTAAGACCTCCAATAGGTAGTATTTTCTTGTACATCAGAGCAAATTTCGATTGGGAGCACTTCAACATCTGTTAGCCTCATTATAGCGGTTAGCACAAAGGCCCAGCGACCGTCTTTTCCTATTTTGCTTCCTTTTGTCTTTCCTCTGCGTCCTCCGCGTCCTCTGCGGTGATTCTTTTGCCCTCACCCATTTGAGACCGCTATATAGAGTACGCGGCGTCAGGCATTATTACCTGACCACCTCAAAATCAATAAATCCACGCGCCGGCTCCGTCGCCAGCAGGCGCACGCGCACCTTATCGCCGACATCCAGCCCGTGCTCGCCCCGTACCACGCGCCCGTCGGCCGGCGGCGCCAGCAGCCGCACAAAAGTCCCCCTCTCTGTGACGCCGGTTACAACGGCGCTGAACGTCTCGCCGATCCGTTGGCCCAACAGCACGGCCGCCGCCACCTTGCGCATCTGCCGCTCGACCTTCCTCGCAGCATCCTCACGCTCGGTGCAACGCGCGGCGATCTCCGTCAATTCGTCTTCACCGTACGGCGCGGCCGCGCCCGCGGTCACGGCCTTGAGCAACCGCTGTGTGACGAGGTCCGCGTACCGGCGATTGGGCGCGGTGCCGTGTGTGTAGTCGCGTACGGCGAGTCCGAAATGGCCCTCGTGCTCTGTGCCCGGTTGCTCGACGACGTACTCACCCGGCCCCATCAGCTTGACGATCGCCAGTGAAAGATCAGGGAAATGGTCCGGGTCTGCCGCTTTGCGGCGCGCCAGAAAATCGGCCAGCGCTTGCGAGTCGGGCTCCGGCGGCAAGTGTTCGCCAAGCCTTTCGGCGATCTCGACGATTCGCGGCCAACGCTCCGGCGTGCGCACAACGCGCCGCAGCGAGGGCCACCCTTTGGCCTTTAAAAACTCGGCCATCGCGACATTCGCCGCGACCATGAAACTCTCGATGATGTCCCGCGCGCGATTATGCTGCGTGACCGCGAGGCCCACTACTTTTCCGTCCGTCGCGACAGGACTGGCCTCAATCGTCTCCAGGTTGAGCGCGCCGTTCCGCTGCCGCAGTGCGCGTAAACGCTCGGTCGCTTCGCCCTGTAAGCGGATCTGGCCCTCCATTCCGGCGACATTTGCGACCGGCGGCGGGATCGGCCCGTCACCCTCCAACCACCGCCCGACAGATTCATAAGCGAGTTGGGCGCGGTTGTGTAAGGTCGCGCGATACACACCGCTGGAACGGACGGCGCCGTCACCGCCCACCAGGAGGTCAATGACCATGGCGACCCGGTCGACGCCTTCGAGCAGCGATGTGACGCCGGTCGAGAGCTGTTCCGGCAGCATCGGGAAGATCGTGATGCCGGTATAAACTGTCGTCCCATTTTCCGCCGCGTGTTGGTTAATCGCCGAATCTTTGCTAACCAACGCGTCGACATCCGCGATCCCGATCATGACGCGGATGTCGCCGTCCGCCTGCCGCTCCGCATACTCCACCTGATCCAGGTCGCGCGACCGGGAGTCGTCAATCGATGACCATAGCAGCGACCGCAGGTCGCGCACTGATGTGTCGGCCAGGTTCGCCTGCGGCTGCCCGCTGAGTTGCTGCGCTTCACGCACAACCTCCGGCGGCATATCCGGCTTGAATCCATTGTCGAGCATCGCCTGCCGCGCCATCGCGCGTAGATCAAGAGAGGAGTTTGTGATTTCCTTCATCTGTTAGTAGAGAGCTTTATTCTTGAAATGCGCTGTGGAGGGGTAGTACTGATCCGATGCCCGGCCATTCGCGACTCGATAAAGAGCGTACGAGTCCGGCCTGGCCGGCCGTCGTCCCACAGTCTTTATTATTATCTTGAAAGCTTTAGTATCAAGCGCATTATGACATCAAAGAGATAGGTTTGCGAAGTGAAGGGGGTTGAGATCCAGGGTTTATTCATTCTCAGGAAGCCAAGTTCCGAAGATCCGCCCTCCCTCACGGTCGCGCCTACTGCCTCTAAGCTTTGGAGAATAGACCCTGTTCTCTCATTGCCTTGCTTGACAAGCCAGTGGTCTGCCGGTAAGGTATGCCTTTCGCAGAGCTTGTGATCTTTGGATAGTTAACAGTGTAGAGGTGCGGTCCCCAGGAGTAATTGGTCCGGAGAAGTTGAAAGGTTCGTTGATGGCCTGGCGAAAGGGGTGGATCGCCGAAGCCCTTCGTGCCGTCTTTCAGCGGCCGGAGGGTTGGTCGCTGTGGCTAAATCCACAGGACTGTCACCGAGATCGAAGATCGGTGGAGAGCTACGACGCATCAGTTGCCGCGCCTGTATTCACCCGCGCGGAATTGAGATTTCTTAAAGAGGTCGGTCGTGTCTGCTCACGGCCGGCCTCTTTGCTTTGGCATTTATACGGCGAAGAGCCGCAGTCGCCTTCGCCTTGAAGTTTCGCACGTTTATGTCTTTACGGCCCACGGTCATGAAGTTTGGCGGCACGTCCGTCGAAGACGCGCGCGCGTTTGAGCGCGTGGGCCGTATCCTGCATGCGCACAAAGACGCGCGGCCCGTCGTCGTCGTCTCCGCGATGAGCCGCGTCACGGATGCGCTGCTCGCGAGCGTCCAAACCGCGGCGGAAGGCGAGCCGGAGAAGGCCGGCGCCACACTTGACGAGCATTTTGAGCGCCACCTGAGCGTCGCGCGCAGCCTGCTGCCGGGCGGGCCCGTTACTGAGATGGCATCGGCAGTTGAAAGGTCGCGCCATGAGATCGGAGAGCTTTTGCAGAAGGTTGCCGGCCGTCTCATGCCGCAACCGCTCTTGCAGGACGTGATCGTCTCATACGGCGAACGCCTCTCGGCCACCCTGCTCGCTCACGTGCTGCGCGCGAGCGGGCTGCGCGCGCAATACGTTGATGCGCGCCGCTGCATCAAGACGGATGATGCACACGGGCAGGCCGCACCGCTGCCGGCAGAGAGCGAGTGGCACACGCGGGCGGAGCTTGACCCGCTGATCGAAGATGCAACGGTCCCCGTGCTCGGCGGCTTCATCGCGGCGACAAAGAGTGGTGCGACGACAACGCTCGGGCGCGGCGGCTCGGATTACTCGGCCGCGCTCATCGGCGCCATCTTAGCCGCGCGCGAGATACAGATCTGGACAGACGTGACGGGTGTGTTGACCGCCGACCCGCGCCTTGTGAAGACGGCGCGCACGATCTCTCGCCTCTCCTACGCGGAAGCCGCCGAGATTGCCTACTTCGGCGCCAAGGTGCTTCACCCGAAGACGATCCAGCCCGCCATTGAAGCCAACATCCCGGTGCGCATCTGCAACTCGCGCGCGCCCGATGAGGCGGGCACGCTCGTCCGCGAGCAGACTGAAACGTCGCCGCGCGCGGTAAAATCGATCGCGCACAAAACGGGCATCACGATCCTCCAGATCACTTCCGCGCGGATGCTCGGCGCGTATGGATTCCTGCGCGCCCTGTTCGAGGTCTTTGACCGGCACCGCGTCGTCGTTGATGTTGTCACGACCTCAGAGGTCAGCGTGTCGCTCTCGCTCGAGGATGCCGGCTCGCTATCATCCGTGATTCACGAGTTGCAAGACCTTGGGACGGTCAGCGTGGAGAAGCAGCGGGCGATTATCTGCGTCGTCGGCGAAGGCCTGCGCGGCACGCCCGGCGTCGCCGCGCGCGTCTTCAGTACGATCAGCGACATCAACGTTTCGCTGATCTCGCAGGGAGCGTCGAGTATTAACCTGACATTCGCCGTCGACGAAGACCGCGCCGCCGAGGCGGTCGCTCGCCTTCATGAAGCATTCTTCGGTTAAGTTTATGAACTTAATTGAGCTGACGCGCAAACTCATAGACATCCCCTCGGTCACCGGGGACGAAGCGGAGGCCGGACGCTTTCTCGCCGCCTATCTCGAAAGCCTGAGCTACAAGGCCGAGGCGCAGGAAGTCTCCGCCGGCCGCGCCAACGTTATTGCCACTACGAGCGCCCGCCCGCGAATCGTGCTCTCGACGCATATGGACACGGTGCCACCCCACATCGCCTCGAGCGAAGATGAAGAATTTGTCCACGGGCGCGGCGCGTGTGACGCGAAGGGGATTATCGCGGCGCAGATCACCGCCGCCGAGCGCTTGCGCGCTGAGGGCGTTGAAGAGATCGGGCTCCTTTTCACGGTCGACGAGGAGATGGGCAGCCTCGGCGCGAGGGCCGCCAACCGTCATCCGTTAGCCTCCGAATGCCGCTACCTGATCAACGGAGAACCGACCGACAACAGGCTCGCCACCGGCTCCAAGGGCTCTTTGCGTTTGACCATCAGGACCGAAGGGCGCGCGGCCCACTCGGCCTATCCGGAACAGGGTGACTCGGCGATCGAGAAACTACTCGACGTGCTCGCGAGCATTCGCGCCTGCCAATGGCCCTCGGATGAATTCTTTGGTGAGACGACCTGCAACATTGGAACGATCGCGGGCGGCACGCGACCCAACGTCGTCCCGTCGGAGGCGCGGGCCGATCTGCAGATTCGTCTGGTGACAAAGGCCGCGCCGGTCAGGGAGATGATCGAACGCGCCACGCGCGGGCGCGCTCAGGTGGAATACCTATCGACGCACGATCCTGTTCGCATGGTCGCCGTCGAAGGCTTCGAGCAATGCGTCGTGCGCTTTACGACGGATATCCCACACCTGACGAGATGGGGCGCGCCGCTCCTCGTCGGCCCCGGCTCGATCCTTGTCGCCCACACGTCTCAGGAGCGTGTCGCGAAGCGTGAGCTCGCCGAAGCTGTCGATCTATACATGCGGCTGGTACGGGCACTCCTTTCGCGCGAGCGGCAAAGCGACGGGGAGTATCGCGAGGCGGCGGAAGGAGCCGGGAGATGAGACTCGCCCTGATTGGTTTCGGCGCGATGGGTCAACTTGTGGGTAAGCTGGCGCGCGATGAGGGACACGAGATCGCGCTCGTCCTTTCTTCAAGCGATGCGCCGCGCAATTCGGAAGAGCTGGCCGATCTTTTGCGCGGCCACGACGCCGCGATAGATTTTTCCGTCGCCGGCGCGGTGCTCACCAATATCACGGCCTGCGCACATGCTCACGTCCCGCTCGTCGAGGGGACGACCGGGTGGGCCGCGTCCGAAGCAGAGGCCCGCCGCATCGTCGAAAAACAGGGCGGGGCGCTCGTCTACGGCGCGAACTTCTCGATCGGCGTCAATATCTTTTACCGCATCGTCGCGCACGCCGCCGAGCTCTTTCGATCCCTCGATAGTTACGCCCCATTCATCGAGGAGGCGCATCACTCGCGCAAGCGTGACGCGCCTTCGGGCACGGCCTTGCGCCTGCACAATATTCTCTCCGCGCGCTTCGGACGCGACATCTCGATCGCGTCCACCCGCGCCGGCCACATTCCCGGAACGCATCTGGTCGGGTTCGATTCGGCCCCCGACCAGATAACTCTGACCCACGTCGCGCGCTCGCGCGAAGGATTCGCAGCCGGGGCCCTCACCGCCGCGCGCTGGATCAAGGGGCGACAAGGCGTTTATGAGTTCTCAGAAGTAATGGACGAGATTCTAAAACAGTGACAGGCAACTCGATGTGCAACTTTTAGAGCAGATTTCAATTGGGAGTGGCATAGCATGGATAGCCCCGTCAGGGGCGGAATACTTCTAGCCCAGGGCTAACGCCCTGGGATCCAGACCATCCATACGAGCCGCAGCCCCGATAGGGGCGAAAGATGATCGAGATTGGCGATCTTTAATAAAAGAGATGTTCACCCGGAGCGTGCCGGAAAGTTGGCTGGATCGCCTCTTTTCTTAGCGCCTTTGCGTGAGACTCTTGTCTGAATCTCATGCGGTTTGATTTATTCCTATCACCTGTTACTGATGTAATGGAGGCAGCTATGACGATGAAGGTTGAATGGTTGCGCGGTTGCGCGACGGCGCTCGTCACACCCTTTACCGCGACCGGTGGGGTTGACGAAGAGCGTTTGCGCGCCCTGATCGAATACCAGATCTCGGGCGGCGTGCGGCTACTTGTGCCGTGCGGCACAACCGGCGAAAGTGCGACGATGACGGAGGAGGAAGACCAGCGGGTCATTAAGCTAACCATCGAGGCGGCACGCGGGCGGGCGCGCATCATCGCCGGGACGGGCAGCAACGCGACCTCCGCCGCCATTGAATATTCACGCGCGGCACGCTCGCTAGGCGCGGATGCCGTACTGGTCGTCGCGCCCTATTACAATAAGCCGACGCAGGAAGGACTCTATACACATTTCCGCGCCGTCGCCGAAGCCGTGAATGACGTGCCGGTCATCATCTACAATGTTCCCGGTCGCACTTCATGCAATATCGCCGCGCCGACAGCGCTCCGGCTCGCGCGCGAAGTCGAGAATATCGTTGGCGTTAAGGAGGCGTCCGGCGATCTTTCGCAGATCATGGCGATCTTGCGCGGGCGGCCCGAAAACTTTCGTGTTCTCTCGGGCGATGATGCTTTGACGCTGGCGATGATTGCGCTCGGGGCCGACGGGCTGATCTCTGTCGCCTCTAACGAAGCGCCGGAGATGATGTCACGGATGGTCGAGACGGCCCTCGCCGGGGATTGGGCCGCCGCCCGCGCGCTCCACTATAAGCTGTTACCGCTGATGGAGACGAACTTTATCGAATCGAGTCCGGGGCCGGTCAAGGCTGCGCTCGCGATGATGAATCTGATCGAAGAGAATTACCGCCTGCCGCTCGTCCCCGTTCAGGAGAAAAGTCGCGCCCGTTTGCGCGAGGTGCTCAACGAGATTGGGCTGCTGAAGGGAACCACCTGTGCCGCTGCGTGAACAGATCGAGCTTTTGGCCGGTGAGCCGCGCGATCATTATCGGGATGAGCATCGCGCGCTGTTCGCCGAGTTCAAAGCCGCGCTCAACCGGGGCGAGGTGCGCGCCGCCGAGCGGGCGCCGGGCGGCGAGTGGCGCGTCAACTCCTGGGTCAAGCGCGGGATACTTCTGGGCTTCCGGATGGGCGTGTTGGTGGACATGTCTGCCGGCGAATCTTTACGCTTTTTCGACAAGGACACTTACCCGGTCAGGGGTCTCACGACTCAAAATAATGTGCGCGTCGTGCCCGGCGGCTCCAGCATCCGCGACGGCGTCTTCATTGCGCCCGGGGTGGTCTGCATGCCCCCGATGTATATCAACGTCGGCGCTTACGTCGACGAGGGGACGATGATCGACAGCCACGCGCTCGTCGGGTCGTGCGCGCAGATCGGCAAGCGCGTGCACCTCTCCGCCGCCGCGCAGGTTGGAGGTGTGCTGGAGCCGGTCGGGGCCGTGCCGGTGATTATTGAGGATGACGTGCTGGTCGGCGGTAACTGTGGGGTCTACGAGGGAACAATCGTGCGTGAGCGCGCGGTGCTGGCGGCAGGCACGATTCTGACCGGTTCGACGCCTGTTTATGATCTGGTGCGCGGGCAAGTTTATCAACGCACGGAAGCCGGCGTGCTGGAGATCCCGGCGGGAGCGGTAGTCGTGCCCGGCGCGCGCGCCGTGACAAACGAGAAGGGCCGTGCCTGGGGCCTCTCGCTTTACGCGCCGGTCATCGTCAAGTACCGCGATGAGAAGACGGACCGGGCCGTGCGACTGGAGGACTACCTGCGTTGAGCGAGTTTCAGCCCGCGGCGCGTTTGCGTGGCATCGAGAAGAGTATCATCCGCCAGGTGTTCGACCGCGCCAGGCCCGGCAGCGTCAACCTTGGCCTCGGCGAACCGGACCTGCCGACGCCGGAAGTCATCTGCCGCGCCGCCGCCCGCGTCGTCACGGAGGAGCAGAACGGCTACACGACTCATGCCGGCCTACAACTCTTGCGCGAGCGTGTGGCCACCGGTTATACCGATCTTAAAGCAACCCCGGAGCGCGTGATTATCACCGCCGGCTCGCAGGAGGCTCTGTACCTTGCGTTGATGACGCTGGTGGACGAGGGCGACGAAGTTCTCTTGCCTGATCCAGGTTTCGTCGCCTACCCGGCCCTCACGCGCATGGCGGGAGGACGGCCGGTCTTTTACCGTATGCCCGCCGCAGGCAATTTTGGATTCGACGGTGAAGAGTTTCGCCGCCGGCTGTCACCGCGCACCAAAGTTGTCGTGTGTATTAGCCCGTCTAACCCGACTGGTCGGACGCTCTCCAAAGATGATCTGGCCGAGATGGCCGAAGCGCTCCGGGGGACGAACGCATACGCCGTCAGCGACGAGATCTACCGTGATCTTTACTATGCGAATGAACGCCCGGCATCCATCTCGCAGTACTACGCGCGCACGCTCATTATCGGCGGGCTGTCGAAATCTATGAGCATGACGGGCTGGCGACTCGGCTGGCTGTGTGGCGGTGTGACGGGAGAGGCCGTGATCCGCAGCGCGCTCATCCTCCATGGCTACGTGACAACCTGCGCTTCGACCGTCTCGCAGAAAGCCGCCCTCGCCGCATGGACGCCCGAAGCCGAGCAGGCGCGCCAGGAGATGCGCCAGACATTTCAGGACCGGCGCGACTGCCTTCTGAAACTTATTTCGAGCGAGCTTCGGCTGCGCGCCGTTGCGCCCGACGGAGCTTTCTATACGATGGTCGATACAAGCGATTACGGCGGTTCGATGCGGGTCGCCGAAGCAATGCTGTCCGAGGGCGTGATTACCGTCCCGGGCGCAGCGTTCGGCAGCGAAGGCGAAGGCTTTTTACGCATCTCCTTCTGCGCCGATCGGCGCACGCTGTCAGAAGGCGTGCATCGCATGGGCCGCGCGCTGAGAAACATGAAAGAGCTCTGAAGTCTCAATTTTTAAATGCGGAGAGGACATATGAGCAGAAAATTACGCGTCGGAATTCTGGGCGCGACCGGCACCGTCGGTCAACGCTTTATTCAATTATTGGAAAACCATCCGCAGTTTGAAGTGACGGCGCTCGCGGCGTCCGATCGCTCGCAGGGCAAGGCTTACAGTGAGGCTTGCGCGTGGCGTCTGCCGGGCGAGATGCCGTCGTCCGTGAAGTCACTCAAGGTTGAGCCCCCGCGCCCGCCGCTCGATTGCGAGTTGGTCTTCTCCAGCTTGCCCGGCGGCATCGCGCGTGAGACGGAAGGGGATTTTGCGCGTGCGGGCTACCCCGTCATCAGCAACTCTTCAGCGTATCGCATGGACGAGGACGTGCCCCTGTTGATCCCCGAGATCAATCACGAGCACCTCAGCCTGCTCGACGGACAGCGCACCGCGCGCAATTATGGTGGCGGCTTTATCGTCACGAATCCGAACTGTTCGACGATCATGCTGGCGCTGGCGCTCGCCCCGCTGCACGCGCGGTTTGGCGTCGAGGCGGTGGTCGCGACGACGATGCAGGCCCTGTCCGGGGCCGGCTATCCCGGCGTCGCTTCGCTCGACATCGCGGATAACGTGTGGCCATTCATCGAGAGTGAAGAGGAGAAGATCGAGAGTGAAACGCTCAAGATACTGGGCCGGGCAAGCGGCGGCCGTGTCGACAATGCCCCGATGGTGGTGAGCGCGCAATGCCACCGGGTTAACGTCACGGACGGCCACATGGCTGCGGTGCGCGTGCGCCTGTCGCGGCAAGCTGAGCTGGCGGAATTGCGCAACGCGTTTGCGTCCTTCAAATCACTGCCGCAGGAGATGCATCTCCATTCGGCCCCGGAACAACCCGTTATCGTGCGCGAGGAAGCGGATCGCCCGCAACCCCGTCTCGACCGGGACGCCGGCGGCGGGATGAGTGTCACCATAGGCCGCATCGCGCGCGACCCGGTGATGGGCCATCGCTTCGTCGCGCTCAGCCACAACACGATCAGAGGCGCGGCGGGCGCCGCCATCCTCAACGCCGAGCTCCTACTTGCGACCGGACATCTACGTCAATAAGCACCACATTTGTTACCGTCTTCTGTCCCCACGGTCAAAAGCCTAAAGGCAGAAGGCGCGACCGTGAGGGAGGGCGCGCTCTTCGCTCCTTGGTTTCATCCTGAGAATCAATAGACCCTACTTCTGTCCCCTTCTGCTTTGATTTCCGTGAGGCGTGATTGATATCTGTCCTCTTCGTGTCTCTCTGTGCCTCCGTGGTGAGGCCCTCTGTAACATCCATTCGCCACTTGCTATAGCAGCTATTTTTTATCTTTCAACTCACCCCGCGCTTTTTTAATGTCTTCAACGATCCGGCCGGCAAGTCTCGGCGCCGCAATGTTGCCATCGAAAGCAGTAACTTTGCCGGTGGCGAGAATAATCCCGGTGCCGCGATCGGTTATTTGGTAGGTAAAGATGTAAGTGACAGTTACATGCTGCTCGTTATTTTGTGCATGTGCATTCGTACCGGCAATGAAGATCGCTGCCACCAGAGAAACGACTCCTCTTGTTACACTCTTAGTATTCACTCTTAAACTCCTTTCCTGATAGACTGAGTTTTCTGTGCTGCGCTTTACTTTCGCCCCCCCGCGCGGTGTAGGGCAAAGCTTATGCCTTCGGAATCGAGATTGAGATCAAGCGCTTTTATCCGCAGTCATCGTGAGGCGCAAGGACCGGGCCCTTGCTGCTCAGAAATACGAAAACGCCACCTGGAGCGTAAATGCTGCACCATAGCGGTTTCATATGACCTGCGGCTCTCTTTCTCTGTTGCCCCCTCTCGGGCTCTTCGGCGCCCAGTGGTGAGGGCTGTGGTCGCGTTCATTTGAGACCCGCTATCACGAGTCTCAGACAAAGATGGCTTTTTACTGCTCTTAACTCTGAAGAGCGCATACGCTATGGATCACCGTTTGGAAATCGAGTATTGCACGCAGTGTCGCTGGCTCTTGCGCGCGGCGTGGATGGCGCAGGAAATCCTCACCACGTTTGAGACCGAGATCGGAGAGGTGGCCTTAGTCCCCGGCACGGGGGGTATTTTTGAGGTCCGGCTGGATGAGGAGGTGATCTTTTCTCGTCAGGAGCAGGGTCGTTTCCCGGAATCTAAAGAGCTCAAGCAGTTGGTGCGAGATCGCATCGCACCTGAAAAGGGTCTGGGCCATAGTGACCGCCGTTGAGTGATCATGAGCGGCGCGGCATAGCCGGCATTGCGCCCGGCGCCAACCCGGTAGCGGCCCAGAGACGTTCAACTCATGCGCGGGTGAATACAGCGTTAGATTTCCATTCCTGCGAAGGGGAGGAATTATTCGATGAATGATTTAATTATCGGCAGGCCGGATGAAACGGAATATCTGTCCTATTACGGAAGGTACATCTCGCTCGTCCCCGACGGCGACATCCTGACGACCCTAAGCGAACAATTAGGTAATACCCTCGCCCTTCTGCAGGGTATTCCGGAGACCCGGGCTGGTTTCCGCTATGCGCCCGGTAAGTGGAGCATCAAGGAGCTTGTCGGCCATCTGATAGACACTGAGAGAATCTTCGCTTACCGAGCACTGCGCTTCGCCCGCAAGGACAAAACGCCTCTGCCCGGCTATGATCAGGACGATTACATCCGTCACGCCTCGTTCGACGATTACCCGCTCGGTGAGCTGGCCACGGAATTCGAGAGCGTCAGGCGATCAAGTCTCTTCCTCTTCAAGCATCTGGAGAGGGAGGCATGGGCGCGAAGAGGCGTGGCCAATGAGGCCGAGGTGAGCGTACGTGCTCTGGCCTATATTATTGCGGGGCACGAGCTGCACCACCGGGAGATTCTTCAGAGCAGGTATCTGCCATCCAAGTCAGGCGATCTAACCGCCCGCTGAAGGCCGGCCGTCAACGCGCTCGCGCCTTATTCTCGAAGGCCCCGGGCGGCGGGTCAGCTCAACCGCCCGGCGCCCCTTCCGCATGGAGTCTATAGTGAACAGAGATAGGTTTTTGCAGCAGATCCAAAACATACTCGATTCTTTGGCCGAGCGGACCGCCAAGGCCGAACGTATTGCCGAGGTGATCCGTACCTCCGGAGATTACCGCTGGGTCGGCATCTATGACGTGGATGAAGAGGAGATCGCCAACATCGCTTGGAGCGGCGTGGGGGCGCCTGCCCACCCGCGATTCCCCGTCACAAAAGGACTGAGCGGCCATGCTGTGGCCTCACGAAGCACGGTGATTTCCAACGATGTGGCCAATGACCCACGATACCTGACAGCATTCGGGAGCACGCAGTCGGAGGTTATTGTCCCGGTCATTAGTCGGGAGGGTACGGTAACCGGGACAATTGATGTGGAGAGCGAGCGCAGGAACGCGTTCACCGAAGTGGATCGAACAGCTTTAGAAGAATGCGCCCAATTGTTGACTCGGCTGTGGGAGGGGATGGGGCGCACTTCTACGCAACCAGGCGTGAGCCGCCGCACCTAGAACGGTTGGCGATAGTAGGTATGGAGGAGTCATCATTAATTGGTGGGGGCCACTACTCATCTATTCTGAATGTATTAAGCTCCCCTCTGTGTTCCTCTGTGCCCCCTGTGGTTCAAATCTCCTCCTTCCCTACATCTAAGTGAGATATGCTCTAGCATGGACCGGACGCGAATTATTTTCTGAAGTAGTAAGCTAGCTTACCTTCTTTGAAAATCAAGTACAGAGAACTGATGGCGTAATCGTCGTAGCGCCATGCTTCATACTTCCCATTTTGATCTGTAAAAGTAATACAGTCATCCGGCTTGCCGAACGTCTGTATCGCATCTGGCATGGTCAGATTCAATTGTAGCTTCTCCGCGTAACGCGCGGTGATGGTCTGTGTCCTGTCCGTATTGGTATTATACGGCGGCTGCACCGGGTTCGTCAGCACCAGCCCCGCCATCAGGCAAACTGTTGGTAGTAAAGGCATAAGCGTTCTGGTGTGAGGTTTGCAGCCACTCCACCCTCCTTATCTGTTTGCGAGTGATTGCTTTCTTTAACAAACGGCGAATCCGCTCATTTCTCCAGGTATCGCCTGCCTGAGCCGGCGCGGCAAGAGCCCGCTGGTTCTTCATTTCAAGCGCCCTCGCCCTGCCCCGTAAATCCAGTCGCCTCATCTCTTTAGTCATCTTCATGTGTCGCCCAACACCAATATTAAGAATAGCTAGGCATCCATGACGTAGGTTGGAGAAGTGCCTGGCGTGGTCTTGGAGCCAAGCCGGATAAGCCCGCAACTGCGGTTGAAGAGATTATGCTGGCTAACCTTGCATGAGGAGGTGGTTAAACAGCCGACTTATGTCATTGGAGAGCGGGTTATACGTCCAGGGGCGTATAGCTTTATTTCTTTTGTCTTTCCTCGGCGTCCTCTGCGTCCTCTGCGGTTCAGGTTTTTGGTTGCGGCTCCTCTGCGTCCCTGTAGTGAGGGGTTTTTGCCCCGCTCATTTGAGAACCGTTATACAATCAATTGAATCCCACCCTGGCGCTCTCCCACTTCGCGGACTGTTCTTCGCTGATGTGTGGATCAATCAATGGCGCCAGCATTGCGGCGTCGGCCAGAAAGGCGTCATGCCCGTGCGATGATTGAAGCTCGACATAACCCGCATCGACCCCGGCGGCCCGCATCCGCTCGCCGAGCGCCTTGACGTCCGAGACCGGAAAGAGCCAGTCGGTGGAGATACCGACCAACAGCACGCGCGCGCCGATACGCCCGAGGGCGCTCGCTTCCGACTCATAGCCCCGTGCCAGATCAAAAGTATCCATAGCCTTTGACAGTACGAGGTAAGAGTTGGCGTCGAACCGGCGGATGAACGTCTGGCCCTGATAATCCAGGTAGCCGGCGACGTCGAAACGCTCGTCGAGCGAGCGGTGCGGGTCTTCGCCGCTCCGGTTCGGCTTCCGGGAATAACGTTCGGTGAAAAGTTCGCCGGACTTGTAAGAACAGGTCGCGATAGCTCGCGCCAGCGCCAGCCCGGCGGCGGGCGGATCATTCTCCGGATAATGCCCGCCTCGCCATGCCGGATCGTTGCGGATCGCCTCGCGCTGCAGGTGATTGAGCGCAAGCCCCATCGCCGAAAGAGGTGTCGCCCCGATCGCGACGCATCTCTCAACCCGCTCGGGAAAATCAACGGCCCATTTCAGGGCCTGCATCCCGCCGATCGAGCCACCGATCACCGTGTGCAACCGCCCGATACCGAGATGGTCGAGAAGCCGCGCCTGCGCCCTGACCATATCGCCGATCGTTACCAGCGGGAAGTCGCCGCCGTACGGCCCGCCCGTGCGCGGGTTTTCCGAGCGCGGCCCGGTCGAGCCGTAGCATGAGCCGATGACGTTGATTCCGATCACGCAGTAGCGCGTCGTATCGAAGACGCGGTACGGCCCGACCATCTCCGCCCACCAGTCGGCGACGCGCGCCGAGCCCGACAGCGCGTGACAGACGAGGAGCGCATTATCCCGCCGGCTGCTGAGCTCCCCGTAGAGCGCATAGCGCAGCGTCACCGGCCGCAACTCGCCGCCGCCCGCCAGTTCGAACGGCTCTTCGCGAGCGAAGACGAAGTCGCCCTCAAAGCCTGGTTCCAGAACCGCCATACTTATCCAACCCCGCCGGCCCCCGCCGCGGCCTGTTGCGGTTCGTCGGTCAACCCGCCGCTGGGCTCCGGCAACTTACTGCCACGCCCCCTGAGCGCGTAGTCCAGGTCTGTGATGATGTCGCGCACGTCCTCCAGCCCGACCGAGAGACGCACAAGCTCCGGCGTGGTGCCGGTCGCACGCTGCTCCTCTTCCGAGAGCTGCTGGTGTGTGGTCGAAGCCGGGTGAATGACGAGCGACTTTGCGTCGCCGATGTTGGCGAGCAGGCTGAAGAGTTTTAATGAATTGATGAATCGTTTACCCGCTTCAAAGCCGCCGCGAATGCCGAAGGTGATGAGCGCGCCGGCGCCGTTCGGCAGATATTTTTGCGTGAGCGCATAGTAAGGGCTGCTCTCGAGGCCGGGATAATTGACCCATTCAATTTCGGGGTGCTGCTGGAGAAATTTTGCGACCTCCAGGGCGTTCTCCGAATGCCGCTGCATGCGCAGGTGCAGCGTTTCGATGCCCTGCAAAAAGAGGAAAGCGTTGAAGGGCGAGAGACACCCGCCGGTATCGCGCAACCCTTGCACGCGCGCTTTGATGATGAACGCGAGCGGCCCGAAAGCCTCCGTGAAAGAGACGCCGTGATACGAGGGATCGGGCGCTGTAAAATCCGGGAAGCGGCCCGAAGCTTTCCAGTCGAAACGCCCCGCATCGACGATGATGCCGCCGATAGACGTGCCGTGGCCGCCGATGAACTTGGTCGCCGAATTGACGACGATATCGGCCCCCCACTCGATGGGACGGCACAGCGCCGGCGACGGCGTCGTGTTATCTATGATAAAGGGCAAGCTGTGTTCGTGCGCAATCCCTGCGATGCGCTCGATGTCCATGATGTCGAGCTTCGGGTTCCCGATTGTCTCCGAATAGATGGCTTTCGTCTTCTCGTTAACGCTCGCCCGCATGCCCTCGTAATCGGCTGCGTCAACGAAGCGCACTGTGATACCGAGTTTCGGCAGGGTGTAGTGAAACAGATTGTACGTGCCGCCGTAGAGCGATGTGGTTGAGATGATCTCATCCCCGGCTTTGGCGATCGTCAGGATGGTGAGCGTCTCAGCCGCCTGGCCGGAAGCCATCGCGAGCCCCGCCGCGCCGCCTTCGAGGGCGGCCATTCTTTTCTCAAACACGTCCGTCGTCGGGTTCATGATGCGTGTGTAGATGTTGCCGAATTCCTGCAGGGCAAAAAGGCGCGCCGCGTGGTCCGCATCGTTGAAGACGTATGAGGTGGTCTGGTAAATGGGTACCGCGCGTGCGTTGGTGGCGGTGTCCGGCTCATGCCCGCCGTGGATGGCGAGGGTATCAAAGTGCAATTGTCTTGAGCCATTTTCGCTCTCTTCAGCCATAGACATTCTCCTTATAGTAATCGCTTTTAGATTAGTTGCGCGTGTTAAGGGCAACAGGTAAACACAGCCTGTTAAGCTAGGAGCGAGGATAAGAAGGTCGAAGCCTCCCGCGCTAAAGAGTAGCGCGGGAGGCCCTCGTAACTCAGAGAACTTTTCCAGCTCTTTAGCAGTTTTTTTCGTGGAGCAAGTCGCCCTAAATCGCCACGCTCAATCTATCAATACAAGGCACTGTAAGCCCGACCTGCCGGCACTGTCAAGCGCTTCGGAGCAGACTATTATCGCCAGCTTTCATCTTTGCGCCTTTGCGTCCTGGCGTGAGATCCCTGACCCGCAAAGACACAAACAACAGATGTCAAGATCGCCCCGTAGCAAACTATTATAAAATTTACCTCATAACATTCGGCTGGCGCAGCTCCATCCTCGCCAGATTTAGCCCCGGCCGGATCTATGTTGCTTCTTCTCTGTTCCCCTTGTCTTCCCTCTGTGTCCTCTGTGGTTCAAGTTTTTGTTTGCGGTTCGGTCGCACTCATCTGAGACCCACCATAAGAGCCACTTATTCCGCTCCTTTTCAAAGCAGGATCTCTTCCATTTCCTCTCTGATATAGATACCACGCTTCTCCAGCTCAGAGAAAAAACCGGTCGGCTCGAAACACACCTCCGGCGCAATCACACCTGTTCGTGCGCCTTCTCCACGCGCCAGCTTCTGTGCCCCAATCGATGCCGGCACCCCCGTCATTTTTGCGGTGACAGATGTCCCCCACGCCGCGCGCGCCGGATGACTGCTTTTGTACTCATAATGGATTGTCCTGCCATCGCGCTGCCCCGTCACTTGGACATTCAATAAAAAGGCCCACTCCCCCGCCTCGCCCACCCCGGTGGCCTGCTGCAGTATCTGCTCGCGCAGGAACTCTTTCGGCTTGATCTCCTGATGATGAAAGTTGACGGGACGAGTGCCCGTCAACCCGAACTCGGCAAACACGCGCAGCGCCTGCATAGTTTCGGGCCGCCATGTTCCGCGCACATCGACGTGCCGCACGCCCTTGCCGAGAAAGCGCGGCAGGGTATGCGTTTCCGAATGCGGCACGTAATACGTCTCGATTTCTCCGACGGGGTCGGAAAACCGCACGCGCTTCGCGCCCGCAAAGGCGGGCTCTTCGATGAAATCACCGTCCTCCCAGTAAAACCTGCGACTGTCAGGGCTGAATTCGTCGAGCAGAGTGTCGAGCAGACCCGGCGAAGGGGCCACCGAGCGAAACGAAGCGAACGCGATGTGAGCTTCGCCGACCTCATCCAGTTGATCGGCGGCGCGCCGGGCCATCAGATTTGTCACCCCAGGTGTCGCGCCACAACCCAGACAAGCTGTGATACCGGCCTCTCGTGCTCCCCCGTCTAGCTCAAGTTGGCGCGGCGTGTTGAATAGCCCGCCCAGATCAAGATAGTTGACGCGCGCTCGGATCGCCGCGCGGGTCACGATGAGACCAAAATGGTAAGTCGTACAGTTGGCGATGACGTTGAAGCCCCGGATTTTATCTACCAGAGCATCCTCGTCCCGCGCATCGACTTGCACAGCACGCACACGTCCACCACCCAACTCACTTGCCAACCTCTCCGCTCTTTGAAGGTCGGCGTCGGCAACGACGATCTCCTCGAAATCACTCGTCTGCGCCAGGTCTCTCGTCACTTCCGACCCCATCGCGCCACACCCGCCCAGAACGATCACTCTCATAAACTCTCTTCAATATCTTATAGCAGAAAGCGATTGGGTGTAGCCCGTTTTCTCTGTGCCCCATCTGTGTTCTCTGTGCCTCCGTGGTGAGGCCCTGGCTTACATCCATCCGCCACTTGCTATACTAATGTAGCCCGTGTTTGCCTACCATCACCGGGCAGGGATGAGCCCCGCCTCTATCTCAACTTCACGCAGCGTTTGTTCCATCACGTCGAGCCCGAATTCCAATTCTTCATCTGTCATCACCAGCGGCATGAGCGTCCGTATGACGTTGCCGAATGTACCGGCCGTAATGGTGACGAGCCCGCGCCGGAGGGCATGCTGCGTAAATTGGTCCGTCTCCTCTTTTGCCGGCTCTCTGGTTTCACGGTTCCTGACAAGCTCCAAAGCGCACATCGCGCCCGCGCCACGCACATCGCCAACGAGCCGGTATTTCTGCCGAAACACCTGAAAGCGCGCTAACACTTTTTGCTCGATCTCTCTTGCGCGACCGCACAGGTTATCACGCTCGATCAGGTCGAGGACGGCCAGTGCCGCGCGACAGGCCAACGGATTGCCGCCGAACGTGCCGCCGAGGCCGCCCGCCATGGGGTGGTCCATGATCTCGGCTCGTCCGGTGATCGAGGAGATGGGTAGGCCTCCGCCGAGCGATTTGGCGGTGATGAGGATATCCGGCACGATGCCAAACTGCTCGCAGGCGAAGAGCGAGCCGGTGCGGCCCAGACCCGTTTGCACTTCGTCGGCGATCAACAGAATGCCCGTCGCCCGGCAGACTTCCTGAAGCTCTGTGAAGAACTCATGCGGCGGCACGACGAAGCCGCCTTCGCCCAGCACGGGCTCGACAATCACGGCCGCGACCGACTCGGCGGAGACGTGGCGCTTGAAGAAATCTTCGAGGGCAGGCCCGGCACACCTCATCCCGCAACCGGGATACGTCAGGCGGTAAGCACAACGATAACAGTAGGCATAAGGCAGGCGGTAAACCTCGGGCGCAAACGGGCCGAACCCGAATTTGTACGGCTTGACCTTGCTCGTCAGCGACAAGGCCAGCAGCGTGCGGCCATGAAAAGCGTCTTCAAACGCCATGGCGGCCGGGCGACCCGTGTAGCTGCGCGCAATCTTGACCGCGTTCTCTACGGCCTCCGCGCCGCTGTTGGCGAAGAAAGTCTTCTTGGGAAAGTCGCCGGGCGTCAGCCGGTTTAGTCTTTCGGCCAATTCGACGTAAGGCTCGTGCATCGAGACGTGAAAGCAGGTATGTGTGAAGCTTGCCGATTGATCTTTGACGGCGTTGACAACTTCGGGCGCGCAGGAACCAATATTCAGGCAGCCGAGTCCTCCAGCGAAATCAATATAGGTATTCCCGTCCACATCCTCCAGAACCACTCCCCTGGCCGACCTGATGAAGATCGGCGCGACGTTGTACGGCCCACGTGGTACGGCTGCGTACCTCCGCTCGATCAACGCCAGCGAACGTGGTCCGGGAATGTCCGTTACTCGTTTAATCATACTAATACGGAAAGTCTGTCAGGTGATAAAGAGACGCGGCGATATGTTGTTTTGTCTCCGCGTCTCCCCCTCTCCCCCTCTCCGCGTCGCCGTGCCCCCGCATCTCCGCGTCTCTCGCTACCTCACCCTTCACCCTTAGTCTTCCGGCCCTTGCTCCAATCGTAAGGATACCAGTAGGGCTTTGCATCAAGCTTGTAATCCAGGTGGATATGCTTGGTCTCGCGAAACTCCTCCAGCCCTTCAGCGCCAAGCTCGCGCCCCTGCCCCGACAGGCGCATGCCGCCGAACGGCCCGGCGTCATTATCCGTCAGCGGATCGTTGATCCAGAAAGTGCCGGCCTTAATCCGCTCAGCCGCCATCATCGCGTATTCCAGATTATTCGTCAGAATGTTCGCCCCCAGCCCGTACTCCGAATCGTTCGCGAGGGCGACCGCTTCTTCGATGTTCTTCACTCGCATAATCGGGGCAATGGGGCCAAAGGTCTCTTCGCGCATCAAGGGCATCGAGTGGTCCACATTCGTGACGACCGTCGGCTCAAAATAGTAGCCCTTTTTCATCTGCGCGGGGCGCTTCCCGCCGTAGAGCACATCGGCCCCCATCTCGCGCACCTGATCGAGCTTGCGTTCGACCTTTTCGCGCTGCCCCGCCGAGATCATCGGCCCGAGGTCAACGTCCGGCCCCAGCGGGTTGCCGATCCTGAGCGATTTAGTAAATTCGACGAAGCGTTCAGTAAACTCTTCACCGATCGATTCGAATACGTAGAAGCGTTCACCCGACGTGCAGACCTGACCCATGTTGAGATAAGCGGCCCACACCGCGCCGCGCGCAGCCGTCTCCAGTTCTACGTCATCACAGACGATAAACGGATCATTCCCGCCCAACTCAAGATTTACCTTCTTGATGCGCTCGGCTGCGAGCGTGGCAATGCGCCGCCCCGTCGCGACGCTTCCGGTGAAGGCAATCACCGGCGTCTGTGGGTGTGTGACGAGCGGCTCGCCAACCTCCGCCCCGTAACCGGTGACGATATTCACCACGCCGGGCGGTAGCTCTTGAAAGGCGACTTCGGCAAGCAACAGTGTCGAGAGCGGGGTGTATTCCGACGGCTTGATGATGACTGTATTGCCCGCCGCGAGCGCCGGAGCCACCTTCCATGACATCAACAGCAACGGGTAGTTCCACGGCACGATGCAGACGACCACGCCGTAAGGCTCTTTGACGACGAAATTCATCTGGTGGCGCTGCACCGGCGGGATCACGCGGCCCATCTCATGTCGCCCGACCTCCGCGTAGTAGTCGAAGCAGGCGGCCACCCATTCGATCTCGTCCATGTTTTCGATGAGCGGCTTGCCGCCTTCGAGCGTTAGTAGCCTCGCGACCTCCTCGCGATGCTCGCGAATGCGCTCGGCAACCGGGTGCAACGCAGCGCACTTCTCGATGCCCGGCGCAAAGCGCCATTCCTGCTGGGCCAGAACGGCCGCCCGGATAGCCCGTTCGGCATCCTCGGCGCGCGCCCGCGGCACCGTATCGATGATCTCCTCCGTCGCCGGATTTTCCACCGGAAAGGTCTCCTCCGACAGACTCGCCACAAACTTTCCGTCAACCAGCATCTTGCGCATCTATGCTCTCCTCATGTAGCGCCTCTTCAAATGTCGCCAGCGCCCGGTCAATGAGCTCCTTGCCGATGATGAGCGGCGGCTCGATGCGAATCACTTCGGGCTTGTTCAGCGTGTAAGCGACGAGCACGTTGCGATCAAACATTCGCTTCGCCAAAGACTCACCGACCTGCGCATCAACGATCTCAACCCCGATCAGCAAGCCACGCCCGCGAACATCACGTATCAATCTCGGAAAGTGCTCCTGGAGCGCCTTTAGACCGGAGAGGAAATACCGGCCCATCTCCGCCGACCGCTCGACGAGTTTCTCCCCCTGCAGCACTTCAATCGCCGCCGCCGCGGCGGTCGTGGCGAGCGGGTTCGCGCCGAAGGTTGACGTGTGATAGAACGGGTTCGGATGAAACACGCGCCAGATTTCGTCGGTCGAAGTGAACGCCGCGCATGGAATCACGCCGCCTGAAAGGGCCTTGCCCAGGCACATAATATCCGGAACGACACCGCAATGATCCGTGCCGAACATTGCGCCGGTGCGCCCCAATCCGGTCTGCACCTCGTCGAGTATGAGCAGCACGCCGCGCTCCGTGCAGAGACGGCGCACCGTTGGCAGGTATTCGTCGGGCGGTACTCTCACGCCGCCTTCGCCTTGAATCGGCTCGAGGATCACCGCCGCCGCCCGTTCGTCCATCGCTTTTTCCAGCGCCTCCGCGTCCCCGTACGGCACAAAGGTCGCATCCAGCAAGGGCTCGAAGGGGCGGCGGAAGATGTCACGCCCGGTCACGGACAGCGAGCCCATCGTCTTTCCGTGAAACGAATTGATGGTCGAGATGTATCTCTTCCTGCCGGTATAAAGCCGCGCCAGTTTCAGAGCCCCTTCGACGGCTTCGGTCCCCGTCGAGCACCAGAAAGTCTTGCGCAAATTGCCTGGGGTAATGTCGGCCAGTCGGTGCGCGGCTTCGGCGGCGGTCGGATTGAGCATCCACTGCGAATGGAGCGCCAGGCGGTCCATCTGCGCTTTGACGGCCGCGATCACCTGCGGATGGCGATGGCCCAGCGCAAAGATTCCGAACCCCCCAAGGCAATCGATAAACTCACGGCCATAAATGTCGCGTATCAAACAGCCCTCGCCCTGCCATTCCACCACCGCCCCGTCCACCGCCCGCGGCTCCGGCCAGCGATTCAGGTAAGCGTTGAAATTCTCGATACACTCCTCAACGATTTGCCTCTTCTCGTCAATTGACGGGTCGTAATCAATTCCAATCTTCATCGCATGATCCTGATTTTCCGATAATTTCCGGTGAGGACGACAGCCAAACATCAGAAGGTGATTTAAATATGGCGAAACTCAACCGGCGACGGGTAGCACTATGCCTCTCCCCGCTTGACCAGCTTGCGAAACTTGCGCTTGAGCATATCTCGTCGCAGTGGTGAGAGACGATCAATAAAAAGCAGCCCGTCGCAATGGTCCGTTTCATGCTGCAGACAACGCGCCGTCAGTCCCCTGCCCTCCGTCTCGAATGTCTCGCCTTTTAAATCCTGCGCGCGGAGCACGACGTGCTCCGCGCGGCGAAGCGATGAGCCGATTCTGGCCAGCGAGAGACAGGCTTCTTCGCCTTCCTGCTCTCCGTCCACGCTGACGACGACCGGATTAGCCGCGACAATCCGGCTTCCCTCGCAGTCCATCACGAACAGCCGGAGCGAGAGCCCGACCTGCGGCGCAGCCAGACCGACGCCGCGCGCGGCGTACATCGTCTCAAACATGTCGTTTGCCAGTTGCGCCAGTGAATCATCGAACTTCTCAACCGGACCGCCGGCCCTCGCCAGCACACCGGCCGGATAACTGACAATCTTCAGTATCGCCATCAGACCTGCTACTTGAAATTGATATTCCTGCGGCGAGGGTAAGTCCTCGCCCCGCCGCGTATACTACAGATGCCGTGACCGCAATTCTAATCTGCGCCGTACCTAATTTCCATCCGGCGAATCCGCAGGCACGCCAGCACGAGCACGAGCACAGTCATGATGAGGAGGCCGGGAACCGAAATCCACGCGGGCGTCGGCTCTGCAATGATAGCAAACGGGGTGCTCGAAGGGGACGCAATCGGAGAGATCGATTCCAGGTAGTGGATGACGCTTATCTTCTTAAGCAGTGGCGGTAGCAGGAAGTTGATCCACTCCCACCCGTAGATGATGGTGGCAGGGATGACAGGGTTGCGAAAGAATAATCCGACCAGCAGAAAAACTGCGCCGTAACCGGCGCAGGCCAGGACCGTCATGCCAACGTAGGTTAATGCGCGACCGAGCCCCGGTCCGTCCAACAGTTGGCGCACGCTCGCCGAATAACCCAGCGCGAAGTAGAGGGAGGACAGGGTTGCCGTCGTCGTACCGGTGAATAAGATGACTGAAGTCAACAGACCTGAAATGTACTTCCCGAAGACCAGCACCTCGCGCCGGACCGGAGAGAGGAAGTAAAAGTGCAGGCTCCGGTCCACCACATCCCCACGAAAAAGGTTCATAAAGACCCACGCGCAGCCGAAGAAAATGACGGTGCGCAGGACCAGGGCGTCGTAGAACGCGGCGTAGATCATCGTGGCTGAGCCGAAATTGGAGCGGATGTCCTCGGCGTTGAACCAAGTCATCGGCGCGAACAGAAGAACCGGCATCAGCGCCAGCAGGTAGAGCAGGAACGCGCGCCTCCCCAGAAAATTTTTCTTCACCTCAAGCCGGAGGATCGCGGCAGTCTGACGCAACCAGAGTGCCCACGGCCAGGCGCTGGAACTTTTATCGACCGGCGCGGCCTCGGCTGCCGAACTCATATGGTAGTCCCCTCCGAACCGATCAGGTACTGGTAAACTGCGCTCAGGTCATCGTCAACAGGCGCGACCGATTCGATGTTAAGCCCGCCCTCGAGCACCACCCGGTTGAGCATGAGGTAGAAGCGGTCGGCGTCGCGCGTCTTCACAAACAGTCCATGACGGTCCTCGTGAATCTTAGCCTCGACGACCACGTCCTGCTCAAAAATACGTGCGGCGAGCGCCGCCGGGCGGTCACAGCGGATGAGGATCTGCATCGGGTGCTCCTCCATCTCGTCGCGCACGCCGTGGATGTCTCCTTCGGCCACGACGTAGCCGTTGTTGAGAATCACCACGCGGTCCGACATCATATCGACTTCGTGCAGGATATGACTTGAGATGATCAGGTGCAACCCTGCGGCGGCAAGCTCACGAAACAGCGCGATGACCTCGGCCCGCGCCACCGGGTCAAGGCCGTTCAAAGGCTCGTCAAGGATTAACACGGTCGGCCGGTGCGCGATCGATTGGGCCAGCCTGACGCGTTGGCGCATACCTTTGCTGTAAGCCCCGACCTTACGGTCGGCGGCCTCGAGCAGGTTGACGCGCTCCAGCGCCTTCACCGTCAGGCCCTCGGCCTCGTGCCTACGGAAGCCGTGGACGAGGAGAAACGATTTGATGAACTCGCGCCCCGTCAAACCTCTGGGGAACGAGTCGAACTGCGAGCAGTAGCCGACCCTGCGAAAAAGTTCTTCCGGATGATCTGGCTCGATCCCCAGGACCTTGATGCGGCCCCGCGTGGGCTGCAGGAGACCCGTCATCAGGTTCATCAAAGTGGTCTTGCCCGACCCGTTCGGGCCGACCAGACTTGTAATGCCCGGCGCAATCGAGAGACTGACGCGGTTGACCCCGAGAATCTCTCCGTAAGACTTCGAGACGTCGTCAAGGACGATCATCTGAGACGCGGTTTCGCTCATCAACGCACCACTTCATAGGCTCGCACCTTGCGTGCCAGCAGCAACAGGCAGACCGCGCAGATCACCGCCAGCATCGCCCACGCACTCCACACCGGAATGGCCAACGGCACATCCACCATCACCCGCCCGTTGCGCACCACCCGCATGTGATCGTGCAGCTTGGTCTCGTCCCTGAAGAGGCCCGCCCAGACGGTCTTCATCAACTGCATAAGACTGATCAGATTACCCCAGCGGGTCAGAAAGAGGGTGTTGACCATCTCCCCGAAGATCGACGGGATGAAGAAAAGTCCGAGCAGCGCGGCCGTCGCCATCACCCTCCATTTGACCCAGGCGGAGATGGTCTGCGAAAGCAGCGCCAGCAGGAGGATCCAGACCCAGCTCCCGAGAAAGATGGCGCCGGCGATCCAGAGGTTACCGGCCAGCCAACCCCCTCCCTCCAGGTAACCTTGAAACAGGAACAGGATCAGGCCCGGAATCCACGTGATTATTGACAGAAGTATTACCACCACCGACATCTTGCCGGCGACATACTCCGCGCGTGAAAACGGGCGGCAAAGGTAGAGCGGCAAGGCGTTGTTTGAAAGGTCGCGGGAGACGAGCGGCGGGCCGACCAGTAGATTAAGGAAGAATCCGAGCGCCCCCTGGACGATCACAAAGGTCTCGAAGAATGAAGCGTTAATGGGTAAGAGTCCCCTGACATCAATCTTGAGAATCATTAGCGCGCCCGCGTTGTGGTGAAGATAAATCAGGATGGACGCGACAACCGGGTAGATGAAACAGACCGCCAGAAAGGCGACGAAAAGCTTTGAACGGAAGACGTCGCGGTAGGCGCGACGAGGGATGATCAAAAATCGTGACCATTCCGGGGTCAGACTTCCCCCGTATCGCTGGTAGGTGCGCTCATAAACCGCCATCACCCTGCGCCCCCCCGTTGGCGCGCTCTTCCATTGCTTTGAGAAAAATGTCTTCCAGCGAGTCCCGCTTGTAATGCAGGCGGCGGATCTGCACCTCGCGCTCGGCGGCCACCCGGTACAGGTCGTGGACCCCGACTTCGTTCTGCAGGATCACCTTGATCCTGCGCTCCCCCGTCACGGCATACTCGCAGCCCAGGCCGCCGATGGCCTCCGCGAAAGCGGCATTGTCACCGCGGGTCTCCAGGACGAGAAATTTTTGGTTGGCCTTCCGCTCCCCTTCCAGATTGCAGTAAACGGCGATCCGGCCCTGCTTCAGAATCAGAATCTCCTCGCAGCACTCCTCGACGTCGTGCAGCAGGTGCGATGAAAGAAGGATGTGCGCCTGACGGCTGTCGCCTATCTCGCGTATGAGACGGATCATGCGCTGGCGCGCGGGCGGGTCAAGACCGTTGGTCGGCTCGTCGAGGAAGATTAGTTTCGGCCCGTGGACGATGGCCTGCGCGAGCTTGGCCAACTGCTTCATGCCGAGCGAATAAGTGTCGAGAGTCCGGTAGCGCGCTTCGCCCAAGCCGACGTAGTAGAGGGCCTCATGGGCCCGCTCGAGGGCGGCGGCGGGTGGCAATCCGGAGAGCTCCGCCATCAGGCTCACGAAGCTGACGCAGCTCATCCCGGCGATGAACGAATCCCGCTCCGGCATGTAGCCGATGAGGGCGCGGATCTTTTTTGCGCCCGCCGTGATGTCCTGACCGAAGATGCGCGCGCTTCCCTTCGAAGGCGGGTGAAAGCCGAGCAGCGTATGAATCAACGTCGTCTTGCCCGCCCCGTTCGGTCCGAGCAGACCGATGGCCCGCCCGCGTAACTCGCCGCGCAAATCTTTCAGAACGGGACGCCCTCCGAACTCGACGCTCAGGCCATCAAGATCAATTACTGGGTTCATGCCGAATGATAGTCAGCCCTGCAAGCGACGAATACCCGGCGCCACCCTCCGAAGAGGCCGCCGGGACTTCCGCCCGGTAACTCCAAACGAATCCCAAACCGAACGCCAGGCCGATCACGACGAAAGTGGCAGTAAACAATAACGTCTCTGTGAAGGGTAAAGTTCTACCGGCCAGAAGCACGGCGGTCAGGAAAACGGTTGCATTAAGGATCATGGCAAGCTTCAGTGGGAAAAGCCGGGCAGGTCTGCTCTCTCCGCTACGCCGCCTTAACCAATAGAAACCCGGCACGCTGAGCAGGGCAAAACCTAGCACGGCCGCCACCAGCGAAGATGTTGAAGCGCCTCCCGGGCCATCAGCCCCTGCAGCCTTTTCATACTCATAAAGTTGGAGCAAGAGAGTGGCCGCGCCGAGAAGCCACGATGTAATTGCCACAGCAATCAGCTTCATCAGGTGTGCCCTCAATATATTTCGCGGCTCATTCGCGGCCCGGAATTTATAGGGGCGTCAACCGGCGGGGGCTCGCGACCGCCGGTTGGCCCTTCATCCGATTAACGCTTCGGGTTTTTCTCGTGCAAGCCTTCCCGGAGAATGTGTTGAATGCCGAAAGCATTCGGCATCCCGAGCAGGCTGGCGGGGCTTAACCCGAACGGCCCGCCCTCGGCGTTAGCGGCGAAGGTGATGCGGTCCCCCTGCGCGTAAGCGTAAGCCACCGTGGGAGGCATATTGGCCGCCAGCGCCTCCAAAGCCTTTTGCTGTTCCTCCGGCAAGCTCTTCGCCGATCCGGCCATGCGCTCGGCCAAAGGTTGCAGCAAAGGCGCGAGGTCATGATAAAAGAGCGCCGAGAAGTTGGCGTTGTGATCCGCCGGGAGCGCCGCCGTAAAACGCGGCGAATGTAGCAGCGTGTAACCCGATTCTCGGTAACGCAGGGCGCGATCGACTAGCGCGCGACTGGGCGCCATCACCAGGTAGCCGTTAATGAAAGCATAGTCCGCTTCCAGACCGAAGGCGGTGGACTTCAGTGTGTAGAAAGTGTTCCCCCCAATGTCCGCACGCTCCCAACTGAGCGCCCTCCCACCGTCCTTTGCCGCCGCGCGGTTCAATTCATTCACCACGTGCTCGAAGGTCTGCTGGAGTCGCGCCGGATCGTTCACCTCAAAGACCATTTTCCACGACGGCGTCGGAAGAATCGGGCCGTCAATGGCGAACGCAAACTCCCCGCCCAAAGGCGCGGCGAAGTCATTGCGGATGTTAAGGCCGTGTTCTGCTTCCAATTTGCCGAGCTGCTGCCGGAGCCCAGGAGAGATCATCTCTAGGAAACTCAGGAGATCATCCACCAGCGAGACGGGCTCTTTCACGACGAAGCCGGCGGCGACGTTGGCGTCCGGCGAAATGTATTCCAGAGCGCCCATCGGCCCCGGCGCGGCGAGCCAGGAAGCGATCCCATGACGCTGCTCGTTAAAGCTGAGCACGGCACGGCTGTTCGTCTTCCCTTCGCTCTCCTTCTGCTCGGCGATGAAGTGTTTCATATCCAGCAGGCCGAGTTGCCGGTAAGCCTCGATCTTGGATCCGTTGATCGCGGCCGGCGATCCTTCACGCACCAGTTGCGCAATGACCTTCTCAAGG
Organism: uncultured Blastocatellaceae bacterium; assembly: GCA_964383905.1. Lineage (GTDB taxonomy): Bacteria > Acidobacteriota > Blastocatellia > Pyrinomonadales > Pyrinomonadaceae > CAYLJO01. The sequence goes on along the minus strand of CAYLJO010000002.1, from coordinate 27,814 downwards.
TCGGCGGCGACCACCAGACTCGTGCCTTCACGATAGAGATCCGCAATGCGCGTATAAAATGGCGTGCCGGTGAAATTGTTCGCGGCCTTTGATCGAAGTCTCGCGGCCAGCTCCTGAAGCTGCTGGAGCTTCGGCGATGCGGCCAGCAGGTCGCCGTCAATCCAGACGAAAATCTCGTTGCCTGTTTTTACACCCGTCTGCGGCGAAGACGGCGCGAGCGGGTCGTCAACGACGCGGACCGACGGGCCGTTCTTTGGAAGCGATCTCATCTGCTCTTCAAGGAAGGGTCTGAAGCCTGCCGATTTTTTCAGTTCGGCGAGGACGAGCGGCCCGACGGGTTTACCGCTCTCGTCCATTTCGATGCTGAGGGCGATCTCGTCGCCCAGATACTCGCCGAACCGGCGCACGCGCTCGATCATCTGATCCAGCCCCGGACCCCTCTCCGCCGGGACTCGCTCCTTTTCCCACCAATCGCGAAGGGCCGCATTCTGTTTAATACGCTCCTCAATGATGCGGTGCGACTCGCTCAGCGTGGCGCTTAAATTCGGAAGACCCGCGTAAACGACCGTCCTCTCGGGTGCGAGGTCGAGCAGACGCGTAGAGTTTCGGAGTCCCGGCCGTGGGACACTGTTGAGTTCTTTCCGAAGCGACGCCAGACCGGACAGCAATTGGGCGTAGCGGTCGGCGTTGCGGCTCCACGCGATCTCGTCTTTGACGGGCACATTTTCGAGGCTTGATTGGGTGACGGCCTGATCGCCCGGATGCAGCACGCGTTCCCTGCCGGCGTGCTCCATCCGCACTTCCCCATCGATCACCGACACGCGCGAGCCCTTCGTCCCGCTGTTAACTGAAAAGATTGTGCCCTTCACCGAAACGAGGCTGTCTTCCGTAGCCACATACAGGTGGCGCTCGCGCTGCCTGGAGGCCTCGACGACAATGTTGCCGCGGTCGAGGTGAACGGTCGTGCCCTGCGAATTGTCGGCGAGTGAAAGCTCCGAGCGACCCTTCATCTCGATCAGCGAGCCGTCGGCGAGGCGGACGACCGCGTCCGAATCCTTTGCGGTGCGTATGATTTCGCCCTCCGGAACCCTCTCGCCCGCCTTGACCGGCAAGATTTTCGCGCCACTGACGCGAAAGACCAGCCCGTCCGCCGCCTGCACCGTCGCGCTAAAAGTCTCCCCGAATGGCGTGAAGCGATGAGCCAGGGGCAATGCTAAGAACCCGATACCAATGGCCAGCACGGCAGCGATTCCCCAGCGCAACACGACAGGTTGTAGCCTGTACTTCTTCTGTGCGCCGGGCCACGGCGCCCTGGTCGGGGCCGTAGCGCCTGCCGAACGGGCCTGCCTGAGCACCTTACGGCAAGGGATACACTCGTGCGTGTGGTCTTCGAGAAGCAGTGAGCGCGCCTCGGACAAACTTCCGCGCAAGTAAGCCGGAATGAGCGATTGAAAGTCGGCGCAGCCTTGAATGCGCCCGGCGGGCGCCGGGGCGGCTGGCCCCACCGCTTGTTCGGCTGCGACTTTGGCCCACACGCGGGCGGCAACTGTTTCGACCGTCGAAGAATCGACCGTTGCAGTTCGTATTTTCGCGGTCACATTGTCGAGGATGGCGTCAAGTTCTTCCGTTCTACGCTTCATGATGTTTCTCCAAATACTCACCGATCTCTTTCCGAAGGCGTGCGCGGGCGCGGTGCAAAACGACGGCGACAACCACCTGCGATGTGTCGAGCAGCTCCGCGATCTGTCGGTTGTCATAGCCCTCGTAATAGCGGAGCACGAACATCTGCGCGGCGGTCGGACCCAAACGGGCGACCGCTTGCCGTACCAGCCGCTTCAGCTCGCGCTCGTCATGCCGCGCTTCGGGACTCATCGCCGGATTCTCGAATAGCTCTGATCCCACGTCTTCAAGCGCGACCGCTTTCGCCCTTGTGCGGCCGCGTAACAGGTCGAGCGAGGCGTTGACGGCAGCGCGCCGCAGGTAGCCGGCCGGGCTGGGTGTGAGATCATAGCTCCCTTTGCCACGGGCCAAGCGGAGGAAGACCGTCTGCAGCACGTCCTCGGCATCGTCGGCGCTTCCGGTGATCCGGTAAGCGGTCCGAAAGATCTGCTCGTTGTGCGCGCGAAAGAGGCTCTCAAGCTCACCCGGAGGGCCGGGGAGTGGTTTCAGGTGTGTGGCGGTTGCTGGCACGCGTTCCTCCTTCACGTTGTCTCCATATAGTAAAACGCCGGCCGGCGCCATTTATTAACACCTGGAGGAGGAAATTTTCGCAAAATTAAGAGTAGCGGGACTCTTACGAGGCGCTAAAGAGGATCAGCATTAACTTCCGCACCCGAATAGTACATTATGGAGCGACGTCCCGGCCAGGCAGGTCGCGCGGATCTGTCATCAGGATGGTAAGTTTAACTTCTACCTGAGGTTTTCGGCGCGGATAGGCAAACGCCGGATTCGTTTGCCTGTTGCCGCAAACACCGCACTGTTCGCATCAAATTTGATACTTTGGGGGACGCTTTCAGGAGGCCAATTACCGCTGTCAACTCCAATCAGGAAACGCCCCCCAGAGGGGCGCACTCAGCCTCCCAGATAGGGCCGCGGCGTAGTCCGAGAGTCTTCAAGATGTGCGGCTGGATAGTGAGTTTGCCTTCGACAATAACAATCAGCTTTCCTTTTATTCAAGTGCGCATGGTTGAGCAAATTACTTGATGCAGTGACTAGTTTTCAGACGCATTGGTCGTTCATAGATAAACGGCCAATGTGAGGTTGCTTATGACAGCAGATGCAGCGTTTTAGTTGCTGTAGTCCAGGCTCATACTGTTCATCGTCAATTAATCTACACCAAAGTATCTTTGGGCAAAGTTTGCATGAAGACCATGGGCTTAGTGTGGCGCTGTGACCGAATGCCCGACTGCTTGACCTCTGCTGCTCTGAACGATAGAAGCGACCGTTGTGTTTGGCCGGACGGTTCTTTTTTACTGCTCATTGCGAGAGCGAATAGCGGCTGGCCGCGAGGCGCGCATCCCCCATCAAAGGCATCAAGCGATTATGCCTCAATCTGAAGCTGGTGGCAGTGCTAACAGTCAACCTACTCCCTTTAGTCCCAGCTTCTAATACAGCTATGGAGGAGATAGCAATGGCCGAGAAGAAGTTTTATCAAACACTATATTTTCAAGTCGTGGTCGCGATCCTCATCGGCGTCCTGCTCAGCCATTTTTATCCCGCGACGGGTACAGCCATGAAGCCGCTGGGCGATGGCTTCATCAAGCTGATCAAGATGATCATCGCGCCCATCATCTTCTGCACGGTGGTGCTCGGCATCGCCAGCATGGAGAACATGAAGGCGGTCGGGAAGACCGGCGGACTTGCGGTGCTCTATTTTGAAGTGGTCAGCACGTTGGCGTTGGTCATCGGCCTCGCCATCGTCAACCTGGTGCGACCGGGCGCCGGCATGAACGTTGACCCGGCGACGCTGGATACCAAGGCCATCGCGGCTTATACCACGCCGGGGCAGGTGCAGAGCGCCACCGACTTCCTGCTGAACGTGATCCCCACGAGCGTGGTTGATGCGTTCGCCAAAGGCGATATTCTGCAAGTGCTGTTGTTTGCGCTCTTCTTCGGCTTCGCGCTGCATGCGCTGGGGCGGAAGAGCGAGGCGGTCTTTAATTTCATCGAACAGCTTTCGCGCATCCTGTTCCGCATCGTCGGCTACATCATGTGGTTCGCGCCCCTCGGCGCGTTCGGCGCAGGAACTCAAACACCGAGCCGTGGAACTGGTTCTGGCCCGAGCGCGTGACCGCGTTGACGACCCCGCCCGAAGTCTTGCCGTAATCCGCCGAGGCGTTGCCGGTGACGACCGAGAACTCCTGGACGGCGTCCACGCCGAGCGTCGAGCCGATGACGTTGCCGGGGCCGCTGCCGGAATAGTCGTTGATGCTGATGCCGTCCAGGCGATAGTTGTTCTGCTGCGGGCGGTTGCCAGCGATGGTCATCTGCGTTCCAAAACCGCGATTCGCGCTGGCGTTGCCAGAGGTTGAGATGGCGGATTGCGCCTCGATGGTGTGGACGCCGGGCTCCAGCGCGGCCAATAGTGTCCAGTCGCGGCCATTGATCGGTAGATCGCGCACGACTTGCCCGCCAACCACATTGCTCAGCGTCGCAGTTGTCGTGGTGACACCGCTCGCTTCGGCCTCGACCACCACTTGCTCGTTGACGTCGCCGGTTTTCAGTTGGACGTTGAGCGTGACCTCTTGGCCCACCTCGATAAGCACGTCCTTTTGCACGGCGGTAGCGAAGCCGGGCGACGGAGCAGGTCGCCAACCATGGGGTTTGATGCGCTGTGATAGTTACGGCCACTAATCATGATTCCCTCTCCTTATGCGACTCAATTTTCTGTGACGGCGCACCGATACAGCGCGCCCTTAACCCGGTGTTGCCGCGCAGCGTATCGCAAGCAAGTTAAATTTTCTATGAACGCAATTACGTGCGGTAATCAACAGGCTAATTCGCTGCGCCCCGGCGGATTGCGATAGAACGTCGCAGAGAGAATTTCAACGTGGAATAGCAGGATTTAATGATTTAGACAGGATGTTTCATATTTGCGCGCAAGCCTAACGCAAGGTCTCTAAAGAAACAACGGATGAGCGAGGGAAATAGCACGTTGCTCCGAAAGCATCGTCGGGTCACGACGACATGAGCTTGCTCAAGCAAATGTGTGGCGAGTTGCGCGGAGCCTCGATGGCACTCTGAGGAAGAAGGCTTTGCAGCACACAACCTGCTTCCAAGTTCGGCCAACGCATTCAGCCGCTTGCCGGCCTCCGAGGCTTCCGGGCTGTGCGGGTAGCGTTGAAGGATCTCGCGCCAGCTCGCGCCGTTATAATGAAATTGCTCGCGGCCCGGTCGAAAACGAAAGTGATCCCGTTGCGGTTGTAGCGATCCAGCCCGTTGTAGTTCAGAAAATAGCTGAAGGCCGGCGCCCCGCTTCCGTCCGTGCCGTGCGCCTCCAGCCGCCTCGTCGCGTCGCGTGAGAGCTTATCCGCCGCCTCTTCCGCCGCATCTCCGTAAAGCAGCAACACGGCCACACGATGAGACGACCTTGGAAACAGATCGAGAAAGATGCGCGCACGCGCAATGCGATCAAAATCTTCAGAGCTGCGAATAAGACGCAGGAGCCGGCCGTCATCCCCGGCCCGCGAGGGCGAGACGACAGCTTCGCTCTGCAGCCATCCTCTCGTCCGCCGCGTCACCGCGACGCGGTAAAAAGTGAGGCCGTCAGGCGCGCGTTTCGCGCCGAGAATACTGACCATTCGCCCGCGCCCCATGCGCTGTAATAGATGGGCGGAGAGGCTCGGCGCGTCGCGCAAAGCGGCCAACCTCTCTTCAACGACCACCGCCCGCTGGCCGCCGCCGGGGGCGCGCCGCTTTTTTGCGAACGCCTGCGGGATACATATCACGGCACACAAGATCATCGCCAGCGGGATCAAAGCACTGCTGTTCTTTGGGGGAAGAGTGAACATTGTCCTGCTCCGTCCGCGAGGTGATGGTGGTAAGGCGCCCCGCATTGCGCGCGGCGCGTCTCAAATTTAGCGAGAAGCTCGGCGCCGCATGGCGCGCGATGTGGCGGATGCCAGTTTAATACGCGCTTCGGCGGCAAGAATGCGTTGCGAAGTTTCCGCATGATGAAAGTGACAGATGGCGACGGCGAGCGCATCGGCGGCGTCGTGGGGTTCGGGGACACGCGCGAGCGAGAGAAGAATACGTACCATCTCCTGGACCTGATGCTTCTCGGCGTTGCCGTAACCGACGACCGTTTGCTTAATCAACCGCGCCGAATATTCGTGGATCTCAATGCCGGCCCGCTCGGCGGCGATCAGCACCGCGCCGCGCGCATGCCCCAGTTTGAGAGCCGTTTTGACATTGGCGGCGAAAAAAGCCTCTTCGACCGCACAGGCATCGGGCCGCAAGCGTTTGATGACGGCCTCGACACCGTCGCTTATTTTCAACAGCCTCGCCGAAAACCTCTCACGCGGCGGGGCCTTGACCGTGCCGTATTCGACCAGTCGATAGCGGCGGCCATCGCCCTCAACGACGCCCCAGCCCGTCGCCTCACTTCCCGGATCAATTCCTAAAACGCGCATCATCATCAAGGGAAAAGGCAAAAGGGTAGATCACGGACAAAATTTAAAAGAGGTTTCCGCCTGACTTTTGCCTTTTTCCTTTTTACTTATCAAGCTTCGGCCATGTCCGCTTCGCTAATGTCGAAGTTGGCGGAAACCTTTTGCACGTCGTCGTGATCTTCCAAAGCCTCCATCAACTTGAGCATCTGCCGAGCTTCCTGCCCTTCAAGCTTGATATAATTTTTGGGCACCATCTCGACCTCCGCGACCTGCGGTTGGATGCCGGCGCCTTTCACGGCCGTGAGCACGGTGTCGAAATTTTCAGGCGAGGTGATGACCTCGAAATTATCCTCGTCGTCGCGTAAATCATCCGCCCCCGCCTCGATCGCGAGCTCGAAGAGCTCGTCTTCGGGTTTGGCCGCTTTGTCGACGACGATGTAACCCTTCTTCTCAAATATCCAGCCGACCGAGCCGGACTCGCCGAGGTTACCGCCGTTCTTCGAGAAGATGTGTCTGATCTCGGCCACCGTTCGGTTTCGATTATCGGTCATCGAATCGACCATGATGGCGACACCGCCCGGGCCATAACCCTCGTACGTGACCTCTTCATAATGGACGCCGGCTTCTTCGCCCGTGCCGCGCCTGATCGCGCGGTCAATGGTGTCGTTGGGCATGTTCGCCCCCTTGGCGTCGGAGATGGCCTTGCGCAGGCGCGAATTCGCGTTCGGGTCACCGCCGCCCGTACGCGCGGCGACCGTAATCTCTTTGATTAATTTAGTGAAAAGCTTGCCGCGCTTGGCATCCAGCGCACCTTTTTTATGTTTGATAGTATGCCACTTTGAATGTCCGGACATCTTATTTTGAATCCCTTAAATCAGAATTTTAGATTCGGAGCGGGGATGAAATATACCACAAAATTATATGCAAAATCCCTGCATAGCCTTCAACTAAAATATTAGCACCGGGATGCCACCTGCGCCCATCCCATGCCAAATCCTTCCAGATCGTAGCCTTTGAGCAAAGGATTCTGTTTGATCTACCTTCGGGTTCGTTCTCCCTTCAAAATCTGCCACCCTTCATCTCAAGTTTCGAATCGCAAATCTGCAGTTCTATATAATCACCGGTCACAAAACAGCCGTGCCTATTCTCCGCCTCACACCTGCTATAATAGTGGTGATGACCTCACTCCGGACCGCTCGACTGTCAGTGAGGTGGAGGAATCTCATCTCGCCTCTTGACAAATGCTGCATGGGGGGTAGGGGACAAAATGGACTTTATCCGTCCGCACTTGACGAATCCCGACGAAAAAAGTGTTCCGGCGCGCGCGGCACATGGGATCTCACGAAAGCTAACGAATCCTCACGAAACCTAACGAATTTTCATAATCGAGGATGATCCGGTAGCAATCAGCAGGTCTGAATCCCTTAAGCTTTTCCTCTCGGATCCTGCGGCGGTTCAAATTTTTGTTTGCAGTTCGGTCGCACTCATTTGAGACCCGCTATAAGCTTCACAACCGTGCCTATTTCTTCTGTGCAAGGCTTTCAAGTGTCGTCCGCTCCGCCCCACGGACGCGTACCTGTTTGGTTTTCGAAGCATGTCCGGATCTGATCTCGACGGCGCGAGGCGGAACATTAAGCGCACGCGCCAGGGTGCGCACGAGCTCTTCGTTGGCCGCTCCTTCAACAGGCGGGGCCGCTACACGCACGCGCAACGCGCCGTCATGCTCTCCCATAATGGCGCTTCGTGAGGCGCGTGGCACGACGCGCACCGTGAATGTCAAAACGCCGTCATGCTCTACGCAATCAAGCAGGTCCGGCGTCTCCTTTTAACCGATAAGCTGCAACGGAAAGCCGCGCAGCAGCGTTCCGGCGACGGCGGCCTGAAACAGCCAGATGAGAATGAAAGCGATGATGGGCGACAGGTCGAACATGGCAAGCGGCGGAATCATGCGGCGCAGTGGGACGAGCAGCGGATCGGTGGTATTCACGAGGAAACGCATCACGGGGTTGGCGTAGCTCACCATGCCCCATGAAAAGATGATACGAATGAAGATCAACAGCGAGTAGAGCGCCAGCAGACCGTACAGCACATAGCCGATGAGAGGTGCGACCGCGTGACGTTCGGTGGCGTATAAGACACCGCCCATCGTGTTCAAGACGCTGCTCGCAAGCATGATGGAGAAATACCCGACGAGGACCACCAGCAGGATCGTAATGAGCGGCGCAAATTTCGGATCAACACCGAATCCCACCAGCGCGCGACGTACGGGGCTGACCAGCGGGTCGGTAAACCGGCGCACCGTCAGCGCCAGCCAATTGAATGGGTTGACGTCCGCATAAGTAATCACCAGACGCAAGATCATCAGCACCACCGTGACGATGATGACGGTCATGACCACGTATGATATTAAAGCGTAAATTAACTGGAAGACTTCCATATAGATGTAATCAACAACGACCGGTAATTTGAACCAAACAGTGAGACATGGCAGGTGCGTTCCGACCTATTCTACGCTAACCCTTTGCTTTGTCACGCGCCCCGAAAATCGCCGTGCCGATACGCACCATCGTGGCGCCTTCTTCAATCGCCACTTCGTAGTCGTGGCTCATACCCATCGAAAGCTCGCCGCCGCCCTCGCCGAATGCCAGGCGCGAACGCAACGCGTCACGCAGCTCACGCAGGCGGCCGAAAAACGGCCGCACCCGTTCGACCTCTTCGAAGAACGGCGGCACCGTCATCAGGCCTGTTAAGCGCAGGCGCTCGCAGGCCGTGACCGTCGCGACAAGCTCTGGCAACTCCTCCTCGCTGACGCCCGACTTGGTCGCTTCGCCGGCGAGATTAACCTCGACCATCACGGGCAAATCGTCACGCCCCTCCTCCGCGCACAGTCGGTCGAGGCGCCGCGCGAGTGAAGACGAGTCCAGAGAATGAATCACGTCAAAGAGTACGACCGCGCGACGAGCTTTGTTCGCCTGCAGGTGCCCGATCAGATGCCAGCGTGCGCTCGTGCGGCCCAAGGTTGAGATTTTAGCTTCGGCCTCCTGCACGCGATTCTCGCCGAAGTTGCCCACGCCGGCTTCAACGGCGAGATGCAACAGAGGCGGCGGATGCGTCTTGCTCACCGCAATAAGTTTGATCTCCGACGGCTCACGGTTGCAGCGTCGCGCGCACTCCTCAATATTGCGACGTACCTCCTCCACGCGTCCTCGTAACTCATCAAAACTCGTCGCTGTTTGCTGCATCAGCTTTCCAATACTTGAGGGCAACTATAACAATCACGGAGGTTAACTCGCAACCATACCGAACTCCGGCGCCGAAATTTCCCCCAAGGATTTCCGGCGCCGCTATGAAAACGGCTTCGGCATCGCCGCGTGCGTAGACGTTGCCACCAAGCGGGAGACGTTTTGGCCCTCTTTACGGCCGGCCGTAGCGGCGCAGGACGGCTTGCTTGACACCATTCCCCCACCTCCGTAAACTTGGTTATTCCCTGCGGATGTGGCGGAACTGGCAGACGCGCAGGTCTCAGAAGCCTGTGATGGTGACATCGTGGAGGTTCGATCCCTCTCATCCGCATTAACATCAAATTGTGATGCCGTAAGGGCGAGCCTTTTTGCCGGCCCGCCCTTTTCCTTCCATTCGGATAAATACCCGAGCCGATAGAATCGATGTTCGTGCCCTGACACGTCTGAGCAGGTACCGCCAGCCTGCGAGAACGTTCCAGCCTTTTCACTTTTACCTCACACATACCCATCCCCATGCGACCCCCTGTCCGGTAAAAATTTTTGCCATAAAACCTATCGCCGCGGTGTTTACATATTAGGGCAATAACCATGGATGGAAGTAAAGCTGCGTTGATTGGCGCCATTCCAAAGCGACGCTTACGGCGTCAGTTTTCTGCTGTGCCAGCAAGGCCGGTGAAGGTTAGCGAGGCCGGGAAGCACCAGGCAAGCGGTCGGATCAAAGTCTTAAAAGATCTGGCGCTCGCTTTGCTACAGGAAGCCCAGGCTTTAGAGCACGATGAAGCGCTCGCCGAAATAAGAGCTCTGCAGGAGGGTCAAAATTTAAAGATCGAACACGGCATCAACTTCTACGACGAGGTGCGCCAGTTCGAAATTAATCTGATCAAACTCGCGCTCGAACAAGCGGGTGGTATTCAATCGCGCGCGGCGCAACTGCTCGGCCTCAGAGCGACGACGCTCAATAATAAGATCAAGCTCTACAACCTCTAAATGTTAAGAATTTAGTGTTGACCGAAGTACGCTCACCCTGACCCGAGTCTATCGCACGGTCTCCGGCTTAAGACGATTTATACTCAGGCTTGGCCGGTCAGTTCACCGCTTCCGAATAGCTATCCGCCCCTTGCGCCGCGCGCGCATCAGCCACCATCAACGGCTGCTCATCAAAGAGCGTGGAATCAATGAGCGTTTGCACCCAGTACTGCCCGGACGTCGGGAAAGTCACGTTGACGAAAAAGCTAATGTTGTCGGCAAACCCGCCGGGCGCGATCTCGAAGCGCGTCGGTTGGGAGACGACGACGGGCTGCTGGCGGTCCGGCGTCAGGATGCGCACCTCAGAAAGGTGCACGCCCTCGCCGCGCCAGTGGTTGATGACGGCAAACTTAATCAGCGAGACGGGCAGTTGCTGCACCATAATATTTTGAAACACGCCCATCAAAGAAAGCTTGTTGCCGACCTCTAAACGCACATCATCGCAGAAAAGGGTATACACAAGCTCGAGTTTATCTGTCCCCTCTGTCGCGCTCATTTATGTCTCCAGATTGTAATACTAACCCCAAATGCCGGATTTAAATTCGAGACACCTAATAGATTTCAGTCTTGAGGTATCGATCCCCGACACCCGTCGAAATCTGAAATTTGAGATCGCCATCTTAAATCTTAAATCCTAAATCTGCCATCTTCAGCCCAGCATCTTCCTGAGCTCCGCTTCGCCTATCACGCGCAGGCCGAGCGCGACCGCCTTGTCGAGTTTAGATCCGGCATCTTCGCCCGCCACGACGTAATCGGTCTTTTTGCTGACCGAAGATGTCACCCGGCCACCGCAGTTTTCAATCAGCTCACGCGCCTCATCGCGCGTCAGACTTGTCAGCTTTCCGGTCAGGACGAACTGCTTACCCGCGAAGGCTTCCGCTCGCGCTCCGCCCGCCCGGCGCTCAACTTCCGTGCGCACCCCGGCCGCCTGCAAACGCTCGCAGAGGGCGCGATTGCCCGCGTCGTCAAACCAGTCGCGCACGCTCTCCGCCACCGTCAGACCTATTTCATGAACGGCGTCCAGATCTTCAACGCTCGCGTTGCTTAGACGCTCGAGCGAGCCGAAATGGCGCGCGAGAATGCCTGCCGTTCTTTCGCCGACGTGGCGAATGCCCAGGCCGTAAATAAGCGCTGCCAGGGCACGTGATTTGCTCGCCTCGATTTGCGCCATCAGGTTGGACGCCGACTTCTCCGCCTTGCGTTCGAGCGCCGCCACCTCTTCCTGCTTTAGCGCGTAGAGGTCGCCGACGTCTCGGACCATCTTCTTCTCGGTAAGCTGCTCGACCAGCGCTTCACCAAGCCCTTCGATACGCATAGCGCGACGCGACGCAAAATGCAGCAGGCGGGCTTTGAGCTGCGCCGCGCAGTCGGCGGCGATACACCGCGCGACGACCTCACCTTCGGGCCGCGAGATAACGCCGCCGCACACGGGGCAATTTTTCGGCATGCGGAAGCGCTTTTCCGCGCCCGTGCGCCGCGACTCGATCACCTTCAAAACTTTCGGAATAATCTCGCCGCTCTTTTCGATCAGCACCCAATCGCCTTCGCGCACGTCGAGACGCTTGATCTCGTCTTCATTATGCAGGGTCGCACGCGAAACGGTCGTGCCGGCGAGAAGGACGGGCTGGAGGTTGGCGACCGGCGTGAGCGCGCCCGTCCGCCCGACCTGCACGACGATGGAGAGGACCTGCGTCGTCGCTTGCCGCGCCGGGTACTTGTAGGCGATGGCCCAGCGTGGCGCTTTTGTCGTCGCGCCGAATTCATCCTGTAGCGCCGTGGAATTTACTTTCACCACCACGCCGTCAATCTCATAGCCCAGCTCGTCGCGTTTGAGCTCCATCTGGTTACAGAACTCTATGACCTCGTCAATCGAAGCGCATAAGGCGCGGTTGGGATTTACGCGAAGGCCCGCGCGGTCGAGCCAGTCGAGCGCGTCCCAGTGCGTCGCGAAAGGCTTGCGCTCGCCTGTAATCAGGTCATAAGCGAACATATCAAGTCGGCGCGCGGCGACGATCTTAGGATCGAGCTGACGGATCGTCCCCGCCGCAGCATTGCGCGGGTTAGCAAATCGCGCGCTACCCTCTTCCTCGCGCTCGGCATTGATCTGCTCGAACATGCTCCGCGACAGGTAAGCCTCGCCGCGCACTTCGATCCTTGCATATCGCGGGTCGCCATTTTTCAGCCTCAGCGGGATGCTGCGAATCGTGCGCACGTTCTGCGTGACGTCTTCACCGCGCTGCCCGTCGCCGCGGGTGACGCCGCGCTCGAGCACATTGTTCTCATAGTGAAGCGAGATTGATAGGCCGTCTATTTTGAGTTCGGCGACGTATTCGATGGCCCGGCCGTCCGCCAGCTTACGACAGCGCTCGTCAAAGGCACGTAAATCATTAATATTGTAGCTGTTATCGAGCGACAGCATCGGGCGGCGATGCACGTACTCGGCGAAGCCCTCGGCGGGGCGGCCCCCGACTCGCTGCGTCGGGCTATCGGGCATGACTAATTCCGGGTGTTCTGCCTCCAGTTGGTTCAGCCGAGCCAGGAGAGCATCGTACTCGGCATCGGAGATTTCCGGATCGTCCTGAACATAATAAAGCTCTTCATGATGGCGAATCTCTTCGCGCAGCTTCTGGATCTCGCGCTCAATAGTTTGATGTTGAGTCGGCAACTTCCCTCTCACCCTTTAATATTAAAAGCATTCGGCCCCGAACTGATCGGCCATTCACGGCCGGAACATTTGCACGAGCGTCCAATTACATCATAACCGAACGTGCAGCGTTAGCAAGTTTATCCGATGACCATGCATTGGCGTTGCGGCCGCCACTCTTCGGTTTGTCGTGATGGCCTAGATAGTGAATGATGCGACCGAAGAACTTGATACTTTGCATAAAGTCATCGAGTCGTATGTTCTCGTCCGGGCCGTGCGGGTTGGAACCCGCGTAGCTCGTGCCGAAGGAGGCAACGGGGGTGGGTGGGTCTCTCACACCACAAACTGTGCCGACCGGGCCGCTCGAAGGATCGAACGGGTAAATGATGGGCCGGGCGCCGTAAACATCAGGCGCGCTCTCAATTGCCGCGCGCGTCAACAACTGCTCGACCTCTTCGCTCATGGCGCGCATTCCGGTCCCGCGCGCCGCCACCGAAGGCATGCGACACAACGCCTGAAGCCGCTCCGTGAAGGCGCGCGCGTGGCGGTCAACGTAACGGTCGAAACGGCTGAAAGGCATCTTCAATCCAGATGATTAAGGGATGGTCGGGTTAAATAACGGTGATCAGATCAGGCAATCCCCTATTCGCCACTTATCTCGCTATAAAGTAAATAGCGCGGACGCGCCGTGTCGCGTCGGAAGCCGGCGCAGACGAGTCCGGCGGCAAAGGCTTTTTCGAATTCTCCACGCACGCGCAGTTGCTCGCGACGCGCCGCAGCCGCGTCCGTTTCGACGAGCGCGCGCCAGTCAGCCGGTATCTCAATCTCCTCGACCGGGGCCGCCTCAGGCGTGGGAGCTCGACCGCGTGCAAATTCCGAGACGCGCGCCGAGCGTAAATACCACTCGGCGAATAAACGATCACTGTCAATGCCCGGCGCCTCCCCGGTTTTAGACGTTGGCCATCTGCTGTAATCAGTCCCGTAAAAGTTTACGGCGTAAGAGCGCACGATCGCGCCGAGACGGTTGAGATTAAAATGGGCGTTGCGCGCCAGCATCGGGTCCCATGTCCATTTGATAAAGCTTCTACCCTCGGCGAGCGCACGCTCGCGCTGCGCCCATTTGAGACGGGCCCCCACCCCCCTGTTTTGATAGGCACGCGCGACGGCCATCATATGGGAATAACCGATGACCTCATTAGCGCCGCGTACGGCCGCCAGATGGTGCACGAAGCCGATCATCTTATGATCGACGAACGCGCCGAGCGTCCAGCCGCCCGCTTGCCGTGAGACGATTAAATGGCGCCGCGGCGAAATCTCCATGTCGGGCAGACCGAAAGCCTCACGCTGCAACGAGACGCACGCGTCGAACTCGTCAATCGTGATGCACTCACGCACCTCAATCTCCGCTTGATTCGACTTCTCTACCATTGGGTTCTGAGTTCCGGACTTCGAGTTCCGGGTTTTAAGCTAAAGCGTGCTCGGAGCTTATATCTACGTTTCCACACAGTAGCTTGTCGGTACGCCTGCGCGTGCGTCGCTCGACGCTCACGCGCGACGATGTCTGAAGTGATGCTTATCAATCCGATGCGCCCGGTAGGACGAGAAAGTAAGGTGATCTGCCTTTACTTGCGCCATGCCATATTTATGTGTTCGTTCCGGCGCCTTCATTCGGGCGCGTCGGCAGTTCGATCGACACTTTGAGACCATGCGGCGCACCCTTTTCAAGCGTAATCGTCCCGCCGAGCACGTCGATCAGGCGGCGCGCAATCACAAGCCCGAGCTCGTTCATGCTGGTGGCCGCCCCACTCGGCGCGTCGATCTCGACCGGCTCGAACACACGAGACATGTCAGACAAGGTCTCACCGCGATCCTCTATCCTCAATTTAAAGCGGGACGGGGCCGCGTTTTCAGCACGCACAGTGACGTGTTCGCCGACCGGACTGCGGCTGATCGCGTAGGCGAGAAAGTTGTAGAGCACCTGCCGGAGTTTACTTTCGTCGGAAACGATTGTTGCGCCGTCCAGCGCCGAGTTACAGTCAATCCTCACGTCCTGCTTCTGGGCCAGCCGCGCGACCGCCGCGCAGGCATCGCGTAAAGCTTCACGCAGCGAAAATTCATGAAGAAAGATCTCCATCTGTCCCGCTTCAAGCCGCGAGAGATCAACCAGTTGGTTAAGGCTCGCCTGCAGTTGCATCCCGGAAGCCTGAATTTTTTCGCAAAAGCGGCGCTGCGAGTCGGTCAGCTTTTCCTGATCAATAAGGATTTCAGAGAAGCCGAGGATGGCGGTGAGCGGCGTACGCAGCTCATGCGACATGCGCGCCAGGAAGAGCGAGCGATATTGCGCCACACGCCGTAACTCACGGTTGGCCTCCGTGAGTTCCGCGCTACGCTGCTGCAATTCTTCTACGAGATGTTCGATATGATCGTGCTGCTCATTGATGGCCTCGGCCCGGCGCGCGTTGCCGACGGCAATGACGATCGGCGCGACGATGAAACGGATGCCGCTCAGGGCTGCGCGCAAGCGCTCCGGCGCAGAGGCGAGCGCGACGAGTGCGCCGACCAGCGACCCGCGCGCATGAATCGGCACCGCCACACACGCCGCGCTCAGACCGGCATCCGCGAGCGGACGTAGTAGGTGCGCCGCCGTTTCATCATTACTTTCCTCCCCTTCACTTAATCCGGCACGTAGCTCCCGCCCCTCGCGCTCGACGACGTCGGCGAGCAGTTTGCCCACATCGCGCGCTTTTGCCTCGTCCAGACGCCCATTCGTGCGAATTGCTGTCTCGCTCAGGTGGCCGTCACCGCCGCGCAGATAGATGATGATGCAACACAATTTCCAATGCCGGAGGAGGATATCTGAAAATGCTTCGCAGACGTCAGAAGGCGTGCGAATATCGTCAGGAGAGAATGCTTGGGTGTAGAAGAGATCGACAATCTCTGCGCTCAGCTCATGTAGCTCGCCGCAGGGCGCGTCGGATGCCGTGGTTCCCTCTTCTACATTTGTCGCCGGTTCTGCGTTGTCCTTTACCTGCCTGTTCATGTGACGCAAGGCACCGCTTTTCGCTCCATGATAAAAGCGAAAAAGGTGCGCATGTTTCCTTGAAAAAGTAGTCATCAAGAATATAAAGCGCAGTTTTAGCAGTGTCAAAGAGAAGAGGGGGAAAGCGGGCAGCAAACGTGGCCCGAAAGGAAGATGCAGCGTAGCGACGAGCCGGGCTTGCCGTTTCGGCATTCTCACGGGTCGCCTTCTGTTTTTGCGTGCGCGTGCGCTATGATGATTGAGGGGATCAAGATGAACGCCTCTCCCTAATGGTAGATTCGGCCGCAGGCGTTCCAGAACCGTCCGCATGAATGGTCAATTGCACGAGCATCCGCTCGCCGAACTCATACGCGAAATATCCGCTGCAGGTCTTTCGGGCGCCTTGCGCCTCGAACACGAGCGCGTCAAGACGGTTCTGTACTTCGACGCGGGTGAGCTCATCTACGCGACATCCAATCTTCGCGCCCACCGTCTGGCCGAATGCCTGCGCCGCTGGGGCGCTGTCACAGAACAACAACTGGCCGAGGCCGGTGAAACAGAGCCAGACATGAAGCTGGTGGGTGGGCTCTTCTCGACCGGCGCACTAAGCCGTCAAGCCCTCGAAGATTTGCTGGCGCGGCAGGCCATCGAGGTGCTTCGTCCCGTGCTCCTGTGGACGGCCGGCCAGTGGATTTTTGATCCGCGCGTGCGACTCGCCAAAGATGTCCGCGTTCGCGTTGAGACTGGTAAACTGCTGCTGGAGAGCGCGCGCCGCTTGCCGGGCGAATTCGTTGCCGGAAGATTTGCAGACCATCAGGAGACCCTCTCGCCCGCGCCCGTTGATGCGTCCGGTTTCGAGCTTCTGCCGACGGAAGCTTTCGCGCTTTCGCGTGTGACCGGTCCGACGAGTATACATGAGATGACAGCCATCAGCGGGCTTTCCGAAGAGGATACTTTGCGGGCGGTCTATACGCTCTCACTCGTCGGGCTGCTGGGCCGCAGCAACTGGCCACAGGCATTTACAGAGGAGGCTCAGGCCAGGGCCCAGGCCGGAAAACCTGCGCCTGCCAAAAACAGTTCACCGCGGGCCGCGACGACCGGGTTGTGGTCTAAAGCGAAAAGCGAGGCGGGCACACCCGTCCCCGAGCGCAAAGAGGTCGCTGACGAGCGGCAAGAACTTGATGCGCTGTTTGCGCGGCTCAACTTCGCGAACGATCACTATGAGGTGCTGGGGATCAGCCCCGACGCTGAAGCCCATGAGATCAAAAAAACTTACTATACTTTGGCCAGACGCTTTCATCCTGACAAGTTTCATAATGATGCCGACCTGCGTGCTCGCGTCGAGTCCGCTTTCGCGAAAATTGCGCAATCCTACGAAACGCTCAAAGATAAGACCCTGCGCGCCGCTTATGATTCGAAACTTGCCGCGAAGCGGAAGTCGAAGCCTGTCATGACATTTTCTCAGCCGAAGCAGGCTGGTCAGGGCAAGAGCGCGGATACAGCGGTGACGAAGGATCAATCCACAAGCAACGCAGCCCCGCAGCCAACCGCCGCCCCCCCTTCATCTAAAGCCGAAGAGTTATTTCAACAAGGTCTGGCGGCTTTGCAGCAAGACGATCAAAAGCTTGCCGTCGCATGTCTCGGAGAAGCGGCTCGGCTTGCGCCGCAGCAGGCGCGCTACCGCGCTTATTATGGCCGCGCTCTCGGCGCTTTCGAGAAAACGCGGCGTCTCGCGGAGGCGGAGATCCAGGCTGCTATTTCGCTCGACGCGGGCAACGTTTCTTACCGCATCATGCTCGCCGAACTCTACCGCCTTTTGGGGCTGGCGCGGCGCGCGCAGGGCGAGTTGGAGCGTGCGCTCGCCATCGATCCGAAGAACGATGCGGTGCGCCGCGCGCTCGACAGTATGAAGAAGGGATAAATAATAAACCGGAGCGGCAATAAAGAAAGCGCGTATTCTAGCTTTATCATTCTTAGCCAAAGCATGCCACCCACACAGGTCGATTTTGCGGTGAAAGGACTGACGACTGACGAGGCGTTTCTGCGCCTCGCTTCGGCTACAGACGCGTTCGAAGCATACGATCATCCGCACGCGACGCGGATCGCCAAGCTCGCCGACCGATTAGCAAAACTTTTTCATCTGGCGGCGCAGGATCGTTCGTCGCTCCGCGTTGCCGCGCTAGCCCATGATCTCGGCGAGGCTACGATGGAGCGTGAGTACATCAGGCGAGCCGGCCCGCTCACGGAGGAGGAGCGGCTCGATTTAGCTCGCCACCCGTTGATAGGCGAGCAGGAAGCTGGGCGGGCCGGCGCGGATCGCGGGGCACAACTTATCGTCCGCTGGTATCACGAGTGGTGGAACGGGACCGGCTACCCGGATGCTTTGCGACGAGAACAAATCCCACTTTCAACGCGCATTCTTCACGTCGCAGATGCGTATGCGGCGCTCACAGATGCGCGACCCTTTCGCCCCGCTCGAACCGCCGAAGAAGCGCGCAAACATCTAACCGACTGGGCCGGCCTGGAGTTCGATCCGCAGGTGGTCCGCGCCTTTCTATCGCTTGAGGCGGCCGCCGAACTTCAATCTTACGCGAAAACAGGGGAGGCGGAAGTCAGCGGCCAGGAGCCGGAGGCTAAATATGAGGTGACAACCCCTGGCATCTGATTCGTGGCTACCGACTCCTGAAATCTATGGCACCGTACAAACCTTGCAGCGCAAATCCGAACGGGTGGCTCGCTTTTGAGCTGAGTGTTCTGCGGCGTTTAGAATTTCGCTCCGTCGCGCTCCCGTTCGCGGGCGAGCCGGACCTGGGTGTTTATCTCAAAAGATGGGGCGTGCGCGTGGCGGCAAACGACCTCGCGCGATGGGCCGCGATGAAGGCGACGGCTTATATTGAGAATAATAGCGAGCAACTTACCGAAGCCGACGTCGAACTGGCGCTTGGAGACGCCTATGTGCCACGTTATAAACTCCGCAATCCAGCCTTACTCAAACGGTTCAACGAAGCAGACGCGTGGTGGTTTGACAACGTACGGGAGAATGTGGAAAAGCTCAATTCCGCATGGCGAAGGGCGTTGGCCCTCTCGCTCGCGATGATGGTTGGCGATTACGTGCTGGCATTCGATGAAGAGACGCGCCAATTTCGTCAACCCCTCTCGCTGTCGAAGATATTCCGCCGCGTCTGGCAGGTGCAGCATCCGCCCGTCAACAACTCCCAACGCAACATCAGCGTGAATCAGGAGGCGCGAGATTTCATCGCCGAGCGACAAGGCACAGACCTGCTTTTTCTGCGCCTGCCACGCCCACGGCCGGGGCGAGAATGGCGCCACAACACGTACTCAGCGTGGCGCGAAGAATGGCTGCGCGGCGGCGATGGCTTCTGGGATGAAATGGAGAAAGCACGGGCGGATCGGCTCGGCGCGCGCGCCGAGACCAAACAGCAATATCTGCATTTCGTTGAAGATTTGCTTCGAACGGCGGCTCACCTCCCGGCGTGGGCCGTCGCGCACACCGAAAACGGCTTCATTACGACCGACGAATTGGTCGAATGCGTCAACCGCGTGCGAAAGGTCGAAGCGATTTATACCAAGGATTTCTCGGAGTTGATGGGGGTACGGGCGGCAATCATCACAGCCTAAAGACCCGGAGTCTAGCGAGTCTGTAAGTCAACCGGACTCCAGACTCGCTAGACTCCAGACTCGCTAGACTTAAGAATCACGAGTGTTTGATCGTCGCCCCGTTCTTGCGCGCCGCACCACGCGTCTATTTCTGCGAAGAGTGCATGTCGCATCTCGCTCGCGGATAAAGCTCCATGCTCGACGGCGAATTGCTCGAGTCGCGCCTCGCCGTATTCTTCTCCCGTTGCGCGTTCAGCCTCGCTGATGCCATCAGAGAAGATCAACAGAAGATCGCCGGCGTTGAGTGTCGTAGATGCTTCTTCATATTCTGCCCAGTCAAAAGCGCCAACCACCACGCCGCCTGTTGCCAGTCGTTCCAGGCTTCCGTCAGCGCGAACAAGGATGGCGGCGTTGTGCCCGGCGTTAGTGTACCGCAATGTGCGTGTGTTATCTTCGTAGACGGCAAGGAAGAGCGTGACGAAACGATTAGCTTCGGTGCTCTGGCATAGCTGCCCGTTGATGTTCTGTGTCATGCGTGAAGCCACGCCATCAATATCCGCCTCTGCCGCTAGGTGTGCCGGCAACTTGCCGCCATCGCCCGCCCCGCCTACGGATATGGCCGCCGGCCGCTCTGCCATGCTCAGGCGCTCCGCCGTGATCGTGGCCTGCGCCCGTAGGGCCGCCTGCAAATTGGACATCACGAGCGAGGCCGAGATGCCCTTGCCCGACACATCCCCGAGCGCGACGGCGACAAGACCAGGGACAATTTCGACATAATCATAATAATCTCCCGCCACACCGCGGGCCGCCCGGCACTCGGCGGCGATCTCTGCCGTGCGTAAGTCAGGCACGCTGCGCGGGAAGAGTTGCGCCTGCACTTCGGCGGCAATCTCAACTTCGCGTTCGAGCCGCTCGCGCTCGACCCGCTCGTGCAAGAGGGCTTCAACGTTCGCAGACATGTCATTGAACGCCTCGGCGAGTTCACCAAGTTGGTCATGCGAGCGGACGCGCACGCGGTGTGAGAAATCGCCGCGCTTGATGAACTCGGTCGCCTGGTAAAGTCTATGCACAGTGCCGGTCACGGCGCGGGTCATCCAGGCGGCGGAGAGCAGCGCCAACAACTCCAGCACGAGAAAGAAACTGCTAATTACAAGCAGCACTTTCTGAATTCCTTCTCCCAGTTGGCTGCTCCCATAAATCTCTTTAACCGCCTGCGGGAAGGTCCAGTGGAACAGGAATGCCAGGCGATTAGCTTCTTGACCGTCAAGCCAATTAGTGGCGGACACAGTTATGGCAAACAACGGCGTTTGCATAGGCTCGCCCAACTGGTTCTTTCTGAGGTTCAGGACCGTGCGCCGGACCCTCTCCTCCCCGGCGCCCTGTGATTGCTCTACTTTGATGTGTACTCCGTGGGAACTCTCTCCTTCAGGGAGATCAGCATTGCTATTAATGTCAGCCTGTGCGGGCTCGTAAAAGAAAGGATGAATCTCTATATTCGTTCTTTCGCGCAGGTGCTGAACCAGCGCGCGACTGACAGGAACGACCAGCAGCAGCGTGACGGGCCGGTCATTTGTCCCCCCGCGCACTAACGCTCGCACCGACGGAGAATCAAAAGGCTCTCCCGACCCTCCAGGCGGCCGTATAAACGTGAGACCGCTCCACGTATCACGCCCTCGTAGCCACCCAGGTAAGGAAGCTCCCGGTGGTGTCGTCTCATTGCCGACGCCGCGCGTCGCCGCGTCAGCAGGCTCACTGACGAACTGCGCCAGCCTACTATGACCGATGGCGGCCAGATCCTCTCCGGCAGGGGCGCCGCGCCAAACTGCCAAACGCGCTCCTGGCAGTGAGGACTGCAGCAAAGCAATCTGCCGGTCAAGTAGTGATTTAACGGTACTATCGTCGGCATTCGCCGGCAGCCGCGTGAGTTCGGCGGTAAGGTTGCGGGCGCTCGTCGCTGCCAGCCTGCTCGTCTCTTGCAGCTGCATCGTGACGATGCGCGCCATATTGTTGACCGATACGGTGATGGCAAACAATATCCCCAGCGAGACGAGCAGCACGATAGGCGTGAGCCCGACAAACAGGTAAGTAATGACCAGGCGCCGCCGCACCCGCCATAACAAACGCCGCTTCAACCAGAATAGCCCCTTGAGGCCGTAATACACAGCCGCCGCGGAAACAATGAGAAACGTAATGACGTCAAACAACACACTGATTCCATGCTCGCGGTAGATACGGCTGTTATGCACGAGCAGCCAGATAATGTATAACGCGGTGGCAAGGATTGCGACATGCAGCATCACACGCCGCAGCCAATTACGTGCGCCCGCTATTACCTGTTTTGATCTCCGATTCACTGCGTAGATCTGCTTACGCATAGCTCCTCTCCATCCAGGGTTAAGCCGTCGTAGGTGTTAACCGGTAAACTATGCCCATGTCAGTCAAGACGATGTATGATTGAAGCGGGTTTAACCATACTGCCCGAGCCCCTCTATAAACGCTAAACCTTATACGTCCGGCGCGTGTCCGGCGTTTCACCCTGCTGAGGCAAACAAGCTTTCATCAACCTTTTCCGAGGCTTGCGCGTCTTTTGAACCGGCAGGCAAGCGCAATCTGCCCGACGCGAAGAGGGCGAGCCACACAACGCCAGGGCATGCCGTCAGCAACCCGGAAATGATTGTTAATCCGCGCGGCGTGATCACATGAAGCGACCATCCGGCAATCACCGTCGAAACACTCATGACAGAGATTTCCGCCGCACGGTCTGTGATCGAGACACGCCCTCGCAGATTATCGGGCAGCAGGCGCAGTAGCAGGGTATCCTGCACAGCGAATTCGACGCCGATCACGACGCGCGACAGAAAAAACATCAGACCCGCCAGCCCTAAAGTAGGCATGAGTCCCGCCAGCGCAAAAAGTATTCCGTGCGCTATCATCGTCCAGCCGATAAAACCGGCTGTCGCCTTTCGTAATTCAACATGTGCGCCGACGCGCCGCGCAAACAGCATTCCGACAAATAAGCCTGCGCCCACCATCGCGTAAAGTGTCGCGACATTGGCGTCGCTGTTTATCGCGTTGCGCGCGGCGAAGACCACGCCGCCCAGCCGGTCATAGACTAGGTTGACTGCGCCGCCTCCGACGGCCCACAAAATGTTCAGGCCGATAATCGCCGTGATAAGGCGATGATGCACGATATATTTCCAACCTCGCTTAATATCCGTCCAGAAGCTCACGCGATTTTCCGCTTGAGTCGCGTCGCTGCCGCACACACCCGGGTCTTCCTTTTGTCTGGTCTGGCTCTCCGGAATGAGCCAGATCGAAAACGCAGAAACAATAAAAGATAGGGCATTAATGACGAAGGCCACTTCGTAACCGAAGTGGGCCGAAGCGGCGCCGCCGAGGGCCGCGCCGAGCGACATCAGCAGGAAGCGCGAGGAAAACATCAGCGCATTGCCCGCAAGCAGTCCGTTATCACCCGTGATATTCGGCACCGCCGCATTCTTCGCGGCTTCAAAGAAAGCTGCCAGTAGCGTTGAGACGACCGTGCAGGCGTAGGCGATCCACAAATCCTCCGGCCCCCTCACGAAGAGAAACCCGAGTGCGAAGAGAGAGCGCGCGAGGTCCGACGCGATCATCACAGTCCGGCGCGACCAGCGGTCTACCGCCGCGCCCGCCAGCGGCGCCAGCAGCGCAAAGGGCGCCAGACGCGCCACGAGCATCACTGCCGTGACTTCTGGCGCGGCACTTGAAACGGCACGCACCAACCCCAGCCCGGCGATAAAATTGAACCAGTTGCCGAGTTCGGAAACGACCTGTCCCACCCACAATCGCCTGAACGAACGATTGCCCAGCAGTAGTTGCGTGTACGTCAATGAAGCCATAACTCTCCACTACAGGATTGGGACCGGTCAATTTAGGAACGGATCCTAGCCCTGAGCCTCTTTTTTCCTTCCAGAACCTACTCCCAATAAAAAGGGCCGCCGGATTAACTCCTGGCGGCTCGCAGCCCTTCGATATACTTCTGAAACGTTTCACCCCCCGACAAAGTTTGGAGGTCGTTTCTCTAAAAAGGCTGCGACGCCTTCCCTGAAATCTTTCGTTTGCCCTGATCGAATCTGCGCCTGACGCTCCAGATCAAGTTGCGCGCTGTAATCGTTTGTCGCGCTCAGATCCAACAAATCCTTAACGCGTCCAATCGCCGCGGTCGGCGCTTTAGCGAGACGCGCGGCGAGTTGCTGCGCCGCATCCATCAGTTCCTCGTCCGGCACGACCCGGTTGATCATTCCTATTTCAAATGCGCGCCGGGCTTCAAGAGTCTCGCCGGTCATCAAAAGCTCCGCCGCACGTTTCAGCCCTATCAATCGCGGCAAGATATACGTGCCGCCGCAATCAGGCGATAACCCCACGTTGATAAAGGCTTCATTGAACCGAGCACTCTCGGCCGCCAGCACTAGGTCGCAAGCCAGCGCGAGGTTACATCCGGCTCCCGAAGCCACGCCGTTGACCGCGGCGACCACCGGCACAGGCGTTCGCCTGATAAGCAGAACGCATTCATGAATCAGCCGCAGCGGTTCATCGAAGAAAGCTTCGAGGCGTCCTTCCATCAGCGCCATTCTTTGCATCTCGCGCAAGTCGCCGCCGGCGCAGAAAGCGCGGCCCGCGCCCGTTAAAATAATCGCCCGCGTCCCACGATCGCGCGCTTCGCTAAAGGCGCTCTGAAATTCACGGCCCATCGCCACTGTTAACGCATTGAGCGCGGTGGGCCGGTTAAGCGTGACGACGGCGACCGCCTCGCGCATCTGAAATTGGATCGTTTCGTAGCTCATCTAAAACGAGTTCCGAGTTACGGGCTTTGAATTCAGCGGGGACGCTAAACCTTTATTGGGCGCGACTGGATTGTGCGCGGCTGGCGCTAAAACATTCGCTACACAGGATTGGCCTTCCGGTTGAAGGCTTAAAGGGTACGCTATCTGTTTTGCCGCACTGGTCGCAAGTGATCTCATAACGTTGGCGCTCGCCGCCACCGCTTCTGCTGCCTCCAAAATTTGCGCGGCGCGCATCGCGGCATTGCTTACACCGTTTCGGCTGGCTCAGGTTGCGCTCCCTGTAATATTCCTGTTCCCGTTCGGTAAAGGGGAATGCCGTCCCGCACTCGGCACAGGTAATCTCAAGGTCTGGCATGACTGTTTTCTCCCTCCGAAAAGAGAAGTCGGATGGCCCGCCTCTCATCATGTTCTATCTGAGCGCCATGCGCTCGCGATCTATTTCTGCTTCTACGCCGGCCATGATTGAGCGCCGACGGATGTGCAGCTTGAATCCTCAAAAGTCTGGGCCGGTTGGCGAGAGTGCCCCAAGCTTCTGAGCAGCCTTGAGTTTACCGCACGACTGCGCCAGTGTACAAACTTTATTGGAAGAAACGGTATGCGCTAGATAGAAGAATCAGTGCTGAAAACAGAAGTCATTACTTTTACTATCCAGCGTTTTCACCCTCTATTTTCTCAAGCGCGCGGACGTGCGCGCGCACCGTCTCACCCAGCGTGCCCAAATTATATCCACCTTCCAGACAAGAGATAATACGACCGGCACACGTGCCCTCCGCCCACTGCCTGACCGCTTGGGTCATCAACACAAAGTCCTCATCTTCAAGCATTAACTGGCCCAGCGGATCACTCCCGTGCGCGTCGAATCCGGCCGAAATGAGGATCAAATCGGGTTTAAACCTGGCGCTAATCTCCGCCAGCGCTGCGTCAAACATTTGCCGCTGCTCCCGGCGCGGGGTTCGCGCGCGGGTGGGTATGTTCAAAGTGAATCCACGTCCGCGCCCTACCCCCGTCTCGCCACGCGCGCCCGTACCTGGATACCAGGGGTATTGATGCATTGAGAAGTAGAAGACGGAGGGATCATCATAGAAGATGCCCTGCGTCCCATTACCATGATGCACATCCCAGTCAACGATGGCGACCCGCTCAATCTCGGGATAATGTGCTTGCGCATAACGCGCGGCGATCGCGACGTTATTGAATAAGCAGAAACCCATCGCGCGCTCGAAGGTCGCATGATGCCCGGGCGGGCGCACGGGAAGAAAGGCGTTGTGCGCAAGACCCTCCATTAATACGTCTACAGCGCGGCACGCGCCGCCGGCGCCACGCAACGCCGCATCCATCGAACGCATTGAGACGATCGTATCGGCATCAAGGTAACCCAGCCCTTCGCTCACCGCACGCTCTACCGCCTTATAGTGCTGGGGGGTATGACACGCCTGCACCTCACCACGCCTAGCTTCTGTCGCTTCAAACTCCCGAAGTCTCGGCCAGAGTTCTGCGTCGTTGCGCAGCGCCTCCATCACGACCGTGTAGCGGGCACTCCTTTCGGGATGATGATCGCCCGTGTCGTGCTCCCTGTAAACCGGATGATGAATAATTGCGGTTGTCATGGACGGGATTATGCGAGACCGCAAACATGACGGTCAATCAAAAGATGCACGCATGGGAACACACCCGACGCCTCAGGTTAATGAAGCCTCGTAATGGTGGATCTTTGAGTCGAACAATTTTCGCTCAGCTTTGAATCTTTGCCCATGGCGCGAGAGCATTAAATGCATACGCTCAGCCGTGCAGTTATTAGCACAGCGCAGTGGCCTCGAGTTTGCTAAAACCATGAAATAATTGAAGAAAACCGAAGTATTCGCATTCCAAGGTGGTCAAGATGACCTACGGAATACAATTTGCTCCGGTATGATTGAAGAGAATCTTTTCTCCTGGAATCGGATTTTCGGACAAGGGTTACTCGCAAGGAGAGCCATCCTCTCTTATGCGCGATTTGACAGGCCATTAAATGTTCAACTAAAGGAAGCCTCGCAAAGCTAACACATTAGGAGGTAAGGAGAAGAACTTATGTCATACAATGAAGAACAGCAACATAAGAGCCGCGTGGTGGTCGAGACGCCTAACGCGCGGCGCGAGATGGTGCGAAGCGAGACCGCTCGAGTGCCTGAACGTAGCGGAGTGTCAACCGGGATGGTCGCCGCGTTAGTGATTGCCGCGGTTGCTCTGGTAACAATTCTCTTTCTATTTCTCATGAACAACCGGGATGACACGGCCAACGCGAATGCTCGTGTGGCAGTTCAACAACCAACGCCCGTACCGCAAACAACGATCATTCAGCAGCCTGCCCCTGTCCAGCCGCCGCAGCAGCCGGTGATCATTCAACAGGCGCCGCCGGCAACACAAACACAACCGATCATCGTCCCTCCGGCAACCTCAACCACATCGTCATCTTCGACGACCACGACGACCGGCACAGGCCCGACGAGGACGAGCAAAACTAGCGTCGACGACACGACGATTCAGTCAAACATAGATAAGAAGCTCATGGATGATCCCGCGCTTTCTTCGCTCGGCGTAACGGCGACTGTCGTTAACGGCCACGTAACACTCACGGGCACGGTCAATACGCCGGATCAGAAGCGGCAGGTCGAGAGGCTGGTAAACAGCGTCAAAGGCGTACTGAAGGTTGATAATCAAATTATCGTTTCAGGCGGCACGAATCCGTAGCCTTCGCGGGAACAATACTTCAAGGAACAAGCAGCGCGTCGCGCATCGTTCAAGCCGGCGCGCCGCTTTGTTTTGTCGTTAGGTGAGATGTCGCCTGTGGCGTGTGGGAATCCTTACGACCGGATAAGTCTGTAAGGAGAAATATTTTCGTCGCGTGAATCAACGAAAGGCACACAGTTTTGCCCTCAGTAGCCTTCAGTCTGCTGGCGCAGCCATTCGTTAATCTCTTCTTCAGTGGGTTCGCGCCGCAACTGCTCTGCCAGGCGACGACGTACATACTCGCGTTCCTCGCGTGCCACATCCGTCAGCGCATCATCCGCTTCTTCAGGTTGCGGTGTTTCTGCTGAAAAAGATTTCGGAACCTTCATAGCCGTGTTGTAAGAAGCACCCCACACCATGATGCAGACGGGGAACTGTGCATCTTGGCTGCAGCCCCAAATTGAGCCTAAACGATCCGCGCGTGGGATGCAGGTCTGCTCTTGTGGAACCATTTTGATGTCCCTCAGGTCAAGCTCAAATTCTCTATTCTTGATTAATAACGCTAAAATTATTAGGTAATTAGGGAGAATCGTAACCAAAATAGAGTTTGATGAACTGCTTGAATA
>CAYLJO010000001.1:0-107022 GCA_964383905.1 uncultured Blastocatellaceae bacterium | reverse complement strand
TACCTGCGGTCACTGGTCGGGAAGAGCGCGCCTGCGCCGCGCTGAAAGAATGCTAGTTGAATGAAGAGCCGCTTGCCGGTACGCTGCGCGTAATCGGGAACGCGCGCATGGTATGAATAGACTAACGGCTTAGACGGATCTTCCGCGTTCTCGATGTTAATGTTGGTAACCTCTGCCGTGCTCATTTGCTTTTTAATTTGGTCGCGCAGATCCTGCTCACGCTGATCAGGCGACTGGTCACTACTGTTCTCTCTCTTTTGGACGGCGAGGTGGCCCGTATATTCAATGCGCACGTCGCCTTCCAGCGTCCCGTCTTCACTCAGGCGGAGTTTTGCCGTCCGCTTCTCTTCGGTTTTTTCCGGGGAGGAGAGGGGGGTTCGCGTCCAGACCGGATCCTTCGGATCTGAGATCAGAGCGTCTTGTCCTTCCTCATACCAGTGCAACATGCCGTAGGGGACATACGTGCTGCCGGGATCGAAGAATTGCCAATTGTCACCGACCCTCACCGCAATGTCGTAGGTCCGTAGAAAGTACTTGTCCGGGAAAGTGGGATTAAAGAAGATGTCATTGCGGTTGGCAAGCCTGGCGAAACGCGCATCAAAGCCGACCGCGGTGGCGAGCGCGCCAAAAAGCAGGTCAATATCTCTGGTGGTGCCCATACCACGCTTGAGCGTATCGGCGGGCGATTTATTCTCTTTTAACCGGGCACGTTCGTCATCAGTAAGGCCGGAAGCGTCATTATAAATATTCTTAACTTTGGCGCGGCAGAATTCGAAGAGCCGCTGAAGCTTTTGTTCGGGCGTCGTGGCGTCGCCAACGGCTTCGGCGGCTGCCCGGCGGACTACATCATTGGCCTTCATGCTCGGTTTGTAAGCTTCATAAATCTCCTTACCATACTCCTTCCAGTACTTTTCAGGCGAGAGCTTTTTATCTTCCGAGTAATACACAAGCAGCCACGGGCGCATTTGGTCTTCGGGAGGCATCCGTGGCTCTTCGTGGTAGGCGGGCACGTTTGTCATCGTCGTGCTGTAGAAACCATCTTTCTCTTTGACGAAAGGTGAATTCTGCCCATGAAAAAACTGCGCGCGCATTCCGAAGGGAAAGCCGGGGAGCGAGAGCGGCTTGATATAGTATTTAACGAGTTGAACGGGAACATCACGTTGGAACTGCAACCGAATGTAGTTGGCTAACGCGTCGCCTCGTATCTCGCGCCAGCGATACTCGATGATCGCGCCCGGTTCGACGCTCGGCATCGCGAACGATTTGGCCTTCAGCTTAAGGCCACTCAGGCGAACGATGGTACGCTCGAAGACGTCATCCTTCTTCAGCTCGACGATATGACCGTCGGGCTTGATGGTGCGCGCGGCGATGTCTTTGATCTGTGTGCCGCGAAAGAACGGGATGTCAATTTTGCTCTGCGACTCCCTACCGCGTTCGGTGAAGATTTTGATGCGGACGTAATGTCTCAGCACTGTGCGAGGCGTGCCGCCATCCACATCATCGGCAACGTGCACCTCCCAGAAGATGGCTTCGGCGTCGGCGTCTTTTTCG
This sequence comes from uncultured Blastocatellaceae bacterium, assembly GCA_964383905.1. GTDB lineage: Bacteria > Acidobacteriota > Blastocatellia > Pyrinomonadales > Pyrinomonadaceae > CAYLJO01. The sequence goes on along the minus strand of CAYLJO010000001.1, from coordinate 105,471 downwards.
ACCGCCGGCGCTTTCAAAGCGAGGTCGGCCGGATCAACGGGCTTCCAGTCATCTCCAAATGCGCGCGCCGGGGAAGCGGCGAGAGCGATTAAAAAGGCTACGGTGAGCAGTAGATACCCATAGAGGTGAGGGGATTTCATCGCGATGATCCTTTCATCAAGTCAGAGCTATGGCAGAACGGACCTTGGCTTGATTTGAGCTAGAGTTGAGATGGCGCCGCAAGGCAACGCCGCCAAGGGGAACAAACCCTAAAAGTCTACGTCAGGAAGCTACTTGAACACAAGTAAAAAATTAATGGTAGTGAAAAATTTACTGCCAGGGGCGGGCTGGAACAACCGTGAAATTACTTGAATAATCGGCGGTAAACACGGCCTTCGCGGTGGGGAAACCCCCTTATCTCTGTGCTATAATCCTCGCTTCGATTTGCCTTGTTTAAACAATGAGATCAAATACGATCAATTTTCTAACCAGAAGGAGTCCGGATAATGGCTACTGAACTCAGGAGCGCGGAGACTTCGCTCGACCGCATTGAGGGGTTATTGGGCGCGGATGCGCGCACGCTGCTCGATCACAAGACGCAGACTATTTCCAAAGATCAAATTCAAGTGCCCGGCCCGGACTTCATCGACCGTGTCTGGGCCGCATCAGACCGCAACCCGCGCGTCCTGCGCTCGCTCCAGACGCTCTACGACAATGGACGGCTGGCGGGCACCGGCTACCTTTCAATCTTACCTGTCGATCAGGGCGTCGAACACTCCGCCGGATCAAGCTTCGCGCCGAACCCGCAATACTTTGATCCGGAGAACATCGTGAGGCTCGCCATCGAAGGCGGCTGTAATGCGGTCGCCTCGACCTTCGGTGTGCTCGGCATGGTGGCCCGCCGCTACGCGCATAAGATCCCTTTCGTCGTCAAGATCAACCATAACGAACTGCTGACCTACCCGAACAAATTCGACCAGGTGCTCTTTGGCACCGTCGATCAGGCCTATGACATGGGCGCGGTAGCGGTCGGCGCGACCATTTATTTCGGGTCGGAAGAATCGACCAGACAGATCACTGAGATCAGCGAAGCGTTTGCCTACGCGCACGAACTCGGTCTGGCGGCGATTCTCTGGTGCTACTTACGCAACAACGCTTTCAAAACGGCGCAGGGGGATATGCACGCGGCGGCGGACCTGACATCTCAGGCGAATCACCTCGGTGTCACCATTCAAGCCGATATCATTAAGCAGAAGCTGCCCGAACGTAACGGCGGCTACCTCGCCCTCAATATGGGAAATTCTTCGTACGGCAAGACGAATAAGAAGATTTATGAAGAGCTGACGACAGATAATCCGATTGACCTGGTGCGCTATCAGGTTGCCAACTGCTACATGGGCCGCTGCGGGCTGATTAATTCCGGCGGTGAATCCAAGGGCGCGAGCGACATGCAGGAAGCCGTCCGCACTGCCGTCATTAACAAGCGTGGCGGGGGCATGGGACTAATCTCCGGGCGCAAAGCTTTCCAGCGTCCGATGAATGAGGGAGTCGCGCTGTTGAACGCGATTCAGGACGTGTACCTGTCAAAGGAGATCACGGTCGCTTAAGAGCGACCACCTTGCGGGCGCAGGAAAACCCTACGGCCGGTCGTATTGCGACGAAGCAACCGTCGGGTCCACTTATCTAAAAGAGAGAGCGCCTGGCGCTCTGACGTAATTGATGTCGAAGAGATAGCCTGGCCGCCGGCCTTCAACTCAGTTGACGACCTCTCCGAAAGCAGATACCTGCTGCGCGACTTTGGCGCGGTCACCGACGACGACGACCGTCATCCGGTCATCGCGCAGATAAGTTTGCGCAACGCGCTGCACTTCCGCGGGTGTGACCGCATAGATATTTTTCACGTAATTGGTCAAATAACTCTCGTCGAGCTGGTGTAGGTCGAGAAAGGCAAGCTGGTTGATGATCCCCTGCCTCGTGGAGTTCTGGAGCACGAAAATTCCCGCCAGGTAGCTCTTAATACCGCGCAACTCATCTTCGGTCGGCGGCTCTTTCTGAAGACGCTCGATCTCGTAAAAAATCTCTTTCAGCGACAGGCCGGTGACACTGCTCGTGACGTCTGCGATCTCCGCCCAGTAAGCATCGCGGTAGCGCGTTGAGACCAGGCTGCGTGGCGAGTAAGTGTAGCCTTTCTGCTCCCTTATATTCGAGGTGATGCGTGAGGCAAAGGACCCTCCCAGCAGCGCATTGGTCACAAGCAGCGGTACGTAGTCCGGGTGCGCCGGGTTGATCACAGGCAGGCCGATGTAGAGTGTCGACTGCGCCGCGCCCGGCCGGTCTATCAGGTGAATCACGCGCGCCGTTGCGGGCTTCGGGATATCGATGAGCGGAGCGGGCCCGCGCACCCAGCCTTCGAAAGCCTGGCGGATCGCTCTCTGCATTGCCGCCGCATCGAAACGTCCTGCGACGTAGACGCGTGTGCGCGCCGCTCCATAGTTCTCGCGATAAAACTTCTGGATATCCTCAATCGTGTAGCGCTCCACCATCTGTTCGGTCGGGAACAAGCGGCCGTAAGCATGATTCGGGTATAAAAGCTTCAGGAAACGCTCCGAGGCTAAGCTTCCGGGCTGCGATCGGGTGATGCTCAGTTGTCGCAGGCGATCGGTTTTCAGGCGCGGCAACTCGGACGCCGGGAGGAGCGGCTTTTCAACTATGTCGGCCAGCAGTCGCACCAGCTCTGGGCCATACTCTGTGAGCACGTCGCCGCTGATGGTTGTCTGATCCACGCCGACGTTGACATTAACGCCCCCTCCCATGGTGGCCGCTTCCTCGGCAATCGCTTCGGCCGTACGCGAAGCCGTCCCTTCCTTCAACATCTCGCCGGTGAGGTCTGCGAGCCAGGTCTGTTCCGCCGACTCGTTGAGATTGCCCGCGCGGATCATGATGCTGACGGTAACTTTCGGCAGCGCTCCGTATGGCACAAGCGTCGCGGCGAGGCCGTTGGCAAGCGTGAACGTCTGCTTTTGTGGGAGCGTAAAGGCCTTCGGCGTTCCGCCTTCAGGCGGCTTCTGTTTCTGGGCCACGGTGGCGGACGGGTTCATCACTCCCAAGGCCAGCGCGCAGATCATGACAAAACATTTATTCCAGTACATAAGGACCTCCATCCATTCTTATTCAGAGTAACCAAAGTTGTTTAACAGATAGCCCGGCGCGATGAAAGAAACTGAGCATCAGGTCAGGCCGATGGCGCAGGCGAGCGAAACCGCGGTTGACCATCACCCTGAGTTCTTCCCTCGTGGCCAACACGGCATTCTTCAGGTGACGCTTGACGTTCCCGTGACAGTATTCCTCGGCGTTCAGTTCGGGCGCATACGGCGGCAGCCATTCGACGATCACTTCCGGGTGCGCATTCAGGTAGGCCGTGACCACCCCCGCGCGGTGGATGGGCGCGCGATCCCACACCAGAATCCAGCGGCCCCCGACCTGACGCCCGATCTGCTTGAGCGCCTCGACCACCCGCGCCCCGTCAATCGCGCCCTCGAACTGGCGCTTGTAGATCTGACCCGAGAGCGTCAGCCCGACCGCCGCCGACAACACGCGCCGCTCTTTGGTGACGCGGCGCAGGACGGGGCGGCGCCCGCGCTCGCCCCACGTCCGCCCGACCGGAGCCAGGAAGGAGAAGCCGACCTCGTCAAAGAGGACGACCTCCGCCCCGCGCCGCCGCGCTTTTTTTTATCCGCGGCCAGTCCCGCTCCAGCCAGGCGCGAATCAACCCCTCGTCCCGCTCGGTCGGGACGGATTGCGGCAACTGCGGCGACCAGCCCAGGCGGCGCAGGAGGCGGTTGAGATACTTGGGGTGATACGCGACGGCGAACTCGCGCTCGATCACCTGACGGATGCGGGGCAACGTCCACTGATCCGTTGGGAATCCGGCGGCCAGCGCCCCGCGTCGCAGGCGCCGCAAGAGCGCACGCCGCTGTTGCCGAGTCAGCTTGCAGGGGCGGCCACCGGAGACGCCCGCGGCCAGCCGCCGCAACCGGCCGGTGCGGGCGCGCTTGGCCCACTGGCTCACGGCCGTGCGGCTGACGCCGAGGCGCGCGGCGATCTGCGCCTTTGACAAAGAACTTTCTCGCAGCAATCGCCCGCCTTCTAAACGGCGTTCTTCCATCTGTCGGCGGGTGAGCTTTGCCGGAGTCCACGTCATGGACTCCGCATGGTAAACTAACTTTCGTTACTCTGAATAAGTTGCGGGTCAACGTCCGGCCGAAGGTTCGACGGTCAAAACGGTGCGGTTGGTCGGACGCAGATACTCGCGGGCCGTGCGCTGCATAAGCTCAGGTGTCACTTTCCGGAATTCTGCTTCAAGATCATTGATCCGCCCCGGATTGTCATCAAACAAGGCGAAGCTGGCGAGCAGGTCGGCGCGACCGAACCCGTTGAAAGAGCCGATCGTGTCGTAGAGACCGGAGCGCAGCTTGACCAATGAGCGGTCGAGGGTTTTCCGGTCGACCGGCGCGGCGCGGACGCCCTCAATGACGCTGTCGACAGCCGCCATGATGTCGGCGGGACGGACGTTGTTGTCATGAAACAGCGAGACCATCCAAAGCATCGGGCCGTTATAATTAAACATGTTACCGAGCTGGTTGATGCCGCCACCGAGCCCGCTCGCCATGCCACGACGTTTGACAAGCTCTTGATAGAGCAGGCTGTCGTCGCCCTGGACCAGCAACTGATCTAGGAGGCCCATGGCGAAATACTCCGGCGTATTACGCTCCGGCATGTGGTAAGCGAAGGCCAGCGCAGGTCGCTTGGCGAGTTGGTCAACTTTGTTCGCACGCTTCTCCTTCTCCTGTCTTGGTTCCGTGAGATCAGGGGTGGCGGGCGTTTTGCCGGCCGGGATGTCGGCGAAGTACCTCTCAATAATCTTCCTGGCCTGCTGTGGGTCGAAGTCGCCGACGACGGCGAGCGCGGCGTTGTTCGGGACATAATAGGTGTGAAAGAATTCCTGCACGTCCTTGAGCGTCGCCGCTTCAATATCTTTCAGGTCGCCGTAAAAGTTGTGCGCGTTATACCAGTTCACATTGGCAAACTGCGGCATGTCGAGCCAGGGGAAGCCGCCATACGGCCGGTTAATAACATTCACCTTGACTTCATTGCCGACCACGCCCTGCTGGTTCGTCAGATTATCCTGCGTGATCGCGAGGCCACGCATGCGATCAGCTTCGGCCCACAGCGCGGTCTCCAGTTTATGGGCGGGAAGAATTTCGAAGTAGTTGGTGAAATCAAATCGCGTCGAGCCGTTCAAGAGCCCGCCGTTTTGCTGGACGAGCTTAATGAACTCCATTTTGCCCAGGTTCTGCGAGCCCTGAAACATCATATGCTCGAAAAGATGGGCAAAGCCGGTCCGGTCTTTCGGCTCGATGCGAAAGCCGATGTTGTAATAGACCGCCACGGCGACGGTCGGGGCCGTGTGGTCAGGCGAAAGCGCGACCTTCAGGCCGTTATTCAATTTGTAGTAGGTGACGGGAACTTTGAACTCGTCTTTATCGGCGGGGCGGCTGTACGCCTGCTGGTATGCCGAGAGCAAGAGCGCAGCGCTCAACGCCACAGACACAACGCAACGAAAATAGGTTTGCATAAACCCTCCAAGTATGTTCAATAAAATGGATTCAGGTGACTGCGAACAGTATCGAGTGCGACTGCGGCGCACGAGGATACAAAGAAATACGAAAAACTTTCAAGCCATGAAATGATTGCTAAATACCGCCCTGGCCCGAGTGTAAGAACCATTCGTGACTTGCAGGCGAGGCCGCATCCTGAGCGAATTTATCGTGCATCTCTTTTAACCATTCTGTTTACGTTGTAAGGTGCGTTCGGGTTTCATCGCCGAGCTTAAAATTAACGATCCGCCAGGCGGCAGTCTAATTGCCATCTATCCGGTCTCCTGCTCCTCGTGCGGTAAGCTTAAAATTCCAGCTGCACTTCGTCGAGTCCTGGTATCATACGGGTGGTCTCATTATTTCCGCTCTCTGACGAGCGCATTGAATCCTATCAAGTTGTCTTTCCTCTGCGGACCTCTCGTGGCCCGGCGACGTCCCCCGCGACTTAAGAAAATTTTCTTATCAACCCTTTCGGCAGATCAACTCTTGCTGAAAAAATTTGCTACAATGAATCTCCGTAGCCGTAACGCGGAAGTTTTCAAATGAGCGAGGGGTAATTGAAGTGAACAAGGAGAAACCTAAAGAGCAACCACCTTTGTCGAATGTGATCTCCGAAGAAACCGGACAATTTGATGCGCGCTTCCTTTTATGGCGTAAGTTCTGCGCCGAGAATGGCGTGCCCGTCGAAACGCTGCCGAGCCAGCTCAGCGGAGAGAACAAAGAGAAATGGGAACGGCTCAAAGAGAACAGTTTGAAAAAAAGTAAAGAATGATCGGAGGTGAGAAGTTAGAGGAAGCGTTTACCCATTACGTGCCGCTCATCATCCGTTCTCTAGAGCCTGTAAACGCCCGTCAAGAACGGATTCGTCCGCCGCTCGCGCCCGATGGTCGTCACTTCGCCGTGGCCGGAATAAACTTCCACCTCATCGCCGAGCGGCACGATTTTATTCATTAGCGAATCCATCAACTGTTCGCTCGACCCGCCCGGCAGGTCCGTCCGCCCGATCGAGCCGGCAAACAAGCAATCGCCCACGAAGACTTTTCTTTCGCGCGGCTCGAACAGTACGACGTGACCGGGCGTGTGGCCCGGACAATGTAGAATTTCGAATGTGAGCTCGCCGACCCTGTAGGTCTGGCCGTCAGCCCAGTACTCGTCGATCTTCGGCGGCGCTTCGAAAACAAATCCGAGCGCCGCCCAGCTTTGGCGCGGGACGCCGATCCACGCGGGCTGTTCGGGCAACCCCTGATACATAAACTCGTCGGCGGGATGAAGTATCACCTTCGCCCCCGGCTTGAGCTTTTTGAGGGCGGCTACGCCGCCGACATGATCCAGGTGGGCGTGCGTGAGCGTGATCGCCTGCAACTCGAGTCCGCGCCTGTCGAGCACACCCGCGATACGCTCCGCCTCGTCTCCCGGATCAATGCAGATGGCTCGCCCGGTCTTCTCGCACCCGACAACGCGTGTGTGTTGTTGAAAAGCGGTGACGGTGATCTCTTCGATGATCATGGAAAATAGGCGGCCCCGGGTTAAAGATTCGCGTCTAAAGCAGTATAATTCCTCACGGGAATTTCCGCCATCAGTCGAGGTTTGAAGACAATGCCGATCAGCGCCAAGTCAGCTTCACTCGCCGAAGTGTTGGACGATTTAACTGCGGAAGGGGCGCCGGAGCTCACCGAACATTTACCCGGTAATGCCCTGCGCTGTTACGCCTGCGGTCACCGCTGCCTGATCAAAGAGGGCAAGCGCGGCATCTGCAAGGTGCGCTACAACGAGGCGGGCCGCCTGATGGTGCCCATCAATTACGTGGCCGCGCTCGCCTGCGATCCGACCGAGAAGAAACCATTCTTTCATGCCCTGCCCGGCTCCGATACGCTGACCTTCGGCATGCTCGGGTGCGACCTTCACTGCGCTTATTGCTTCGCACCCTCCACCCGTATTGCCACGACGCGCGGCGCCATAACTATCGAAGATTTATTCGCGCAGTCGCCGGTGGTGAAACAAGTAGAAGACGCGGACATTGCGTTCCATCGTGACCTCACCGTGTTTTCTCACACGGGAGAAGCCAGACCGGTGCGCGGAGTCTTCCGGCATCGGTACGAAGGGACGATGATAAAAATCCAATCGGCGTTCTGCCCGCCGATTGAATGCACCCCTGATCACAAGCTGCTCGCCATACCCAGACCGAAGCACGGAAGGAAGACGGATGAGCCTAAATTCGTTCAAGCCAGAGAGTTGAATCGCGATTATTGTCTGGCGATTCCCCGGCGGTGCGGTTTCTCTAAGGACGTCATGCTGGATGTCCCAGAAATCCTGTTACCACTCATTGAATCGTCGCGGATGCGCCGAGAAATGAGTATGGAACGAGTTGAAAGTGTGGCCGCATTAAGTGCCAGTGAATTTTCGATTTCTCACATCGCGCAAGAGGTGGACAGGTCACGACGCTGGGTTCACAGCGTGCAGACCAATCTTCGGAACGGCGTCTGGGTACTAGACGATTTACTGCAATACGACGGCAAGATTTTTGTCGAAGGGGATACGGTTAGGCTCTATAACGAGCACGCACCCGGCATCCCCCGCCATCTGCCGTTAGATACCCGCTTGGCTGCGCTACTCGGCTACTACTGTGCGGAAGGTAATATTTGGAAAGATACAGAGCGCAGAGCGAACTCCTGCATGCTCACATTCTCATTCGGGCCCCACGAAGCTCATTTTGCCGCCAAAGTGCAACGTCTGCTCGAAGAGGTTTTCGGCGCCAGGGCAAAAATAGAGAAACGACCGACAACGCTCGCCATCGTTCTGTACAAATCATCGGTGGCCTTAGTTTTCGAGGGCCTATGCGGAATAGGCTCGGCTAACAAGCACGTCCCCGAACAAATGTACGGAGCGCCGACGGATGTGATCGGAGCATTCTTAACCGCATATGCTGAAGGTGATGGGTGTCGCGAGCGCAATGGGCGGATCGAAACAGCAACGAACTCCGAGGAACTTGCTTATGGCGTGGCCCTGCTTGTGCTGAAGTCTGGAAGAGTACCGTCGTTACGCCATTATCTCAGACCCGCGGAGGGTGAAATCTTCGGTCGCATTATTCATCGCTCGCCTCACCTGTTTCTTGTGCGTTGGTATTCCGATGAAGACAAAACCCGTTGCTGGAGAACGGAAGACTACTTTTTCGTGCCGATCCGCTGTGTCACCTCACAAGATTATCAAGGCTATGTTTACAACCTGGAGGTGGAAGAAGACCATTCATATTTAGCCAACTTTCTTGTGGCAAAAAACTGCCAGAATTGGCTTACAAGCCAAGCTCTGCGCGACGACGCGGCGGGTGTTGCGCCAAATATTGTGACTGCTGATAGGCTCATTTCGTTAGCGAAGGCCTACGGCGCGGCGATGGTGGGGACGAGCTACAACGAGCCGTTGATCACGGCCGAGTGGGCGATCGAAGTCTTCAAGAAGGCGAAGCCGGCGGGCTTCAGAACGGCGTTCATCTCAAACGGCAATGCGACGCCGCAGGTATTGGACTACATCCGCCCGTGGACGGACTGCTACAAGATTGATCTGAAGTCGATGAACGACCGGAACTATCGTCAATTGGGCGGCGTCGTGGACAACATTCTGGAGACGGTCAAGATGGCCCACGAGCGCGGGTTCTGGGAGGAGATTGTCACGCTCGTGATACCCGGCTTCAACGATTCGGAAGGCGAACTCAGACGGGCGGCCGACTTCGTCGCCTCCGTTTCGCCCGACATCCCCTGGCACGTCACGGCGTTTCATCAGGACTACCATATGACCGAGAACGCCAACACCACCGCGGAACAGTTAATCCGGGCGTGCGAGATCGGGCGCGACGCGGGCCTGCGCTACATCTACGCCGGAAACCTGCCGGGAAGAGTCGGGCGCTGGGAGAACACCTATTGCCCGTCGTGCGATGAACTCCTGGTGGAGCGCTACGGCTATATTATCCGGCAGATGAAGGTGACCCGCGAAGGCAAGTGCCCCAAGTGCGCGACGGCGATTCCGGGCATCTGGTCTTAAGTAAGCTGTCATAAAGGAAGCGCCGGTCCGCACGCTTGCATGAAATGTCTTAGTCAATAGTCACATATGACTATTGACTTGCCACTAAGGTTGGCATATCTTCTCGGCCATCCAGAACAGGTTGAAGGCCGGCGGGCCACGAACCTGCAAACGCCCTCGTCTCTTTCCTGCCCGGGCTTCGCGTGGTCCATCCGCTGTGGTGATCCGGCCGCAGCACTTTCTTCGAAAGGAGAAACGAGATGCTTCACATCACAAAGCGATCTTTAGGTCTTAAATTAATTGGTCTGATCCTGCCCGTGGTGGCACTGACATGGGTGGTCACCGGCGGCGGCACGGGTGTTCAAGCGCAGGCACTAAAAGGCCACGCGATGGCGACAAACGCGCAGGCCGCCATCAAAGCGCAAACAGACGCCAAACCGCTGTTTAGTGAATTCAAGGGGGTGCGCATCGGCATGAGCGCCGACGAGGCGCGGCAAAAGCTCGGTGAGCCGAAAGATAAGGGTACGGAGCAGGACTTCTTCGTCTTCAACGAAAAGCAGTCGGTGCAGGTCTTTTACGATAAATCAGGCAAGGTGAGTGCCATTTCCATCGACTTCCTCGGCGGAGGGGGCGATGCGCCGGCGCCCAAAGCCGTCTTTGGCGCGGAGATCGAAGCCAAACCGGACGGATCGATGTACAAATTGGTGCGATACCCGAAGGCCGGTTACTGGGTCTCTTACAGCCGCACCGCAGGCGAAACGCCGCTGGTCAGCGTGACGATCCAAAAGATCGAACATTAATTCCGGCGATAAAAGATCCGTGAGCGCGGGATCGTTTGCTTGAAAGCTGAGTGCTGGCAATTCAAAAATTGGATGAGCGGCGCTTACCACCCTCGGGCGTGCCGTAGGGCGGGGCGTATTCCTCCTCATTTTCCGCTGCTTTCAGGGCGCGTTTGAGTTCCGCTATATCGCGTGAAACTTTCGCGAATTCTACACGATCGAAAGAGTCGTATTCGCCTGCCAGGGCAAGCACGTGATCGATTCGACGGCCCGCGTGGTCGAGCGCCTCTACCGCGAGATCACCGTTTGCGACCGCCTCGACGATGGCATCACGCGCGGCAACAAAATTTGCCTCCTGCTCGCAAATCAGGATCATGTCGGAGCCCGCCTTGATGGCGCGCAGGGAAGCCTCGGCGACCGAGAGCGTCTGGACCACCGCCCCCATCTCCATATCATCCGTGATCACCAGCCCGTCAAATTTGAGGACCAATCGTAGGAGACGCATGACGACGTTGCCGCTGACCGTGGCCGGAAGCTGGTGGGAGCTCTCGAGGGCGGGTAATTCTCCCGTGCGGCGAAACCACGACTGCAAAAATTCAGACACCTCCGGAAATGCCGCATGGCTCACCATCACGGCATGCAGGCGCTCTCCGGGGCGATGGAACATTAGATCCATGAAGGGCACCAGGTCGTGCTCTAAGATCTCCTGCCACGAGTGGGTGACGATTGGCAGCCGCCGGTGAGAATCAACGCTGGAGCCGCCGAGCCCGGGAAAATGTTTGCCGCAGCCGAGGATGCGTCCCCTTTGAAGACCATCAAGATAAGCGCCCGCGAGTCTTGAAACTTCCGCCTCACTGCTGCCGAAAGTTCTCCCGCGCAGCCCATTATCCTGGTTGTCTCCGGAGAGGTCGAGCACGGGCGCAAAGTTCATGTTGAAGCCGAGCAGGCAGAGGGCGCGCGCCGTCAACTCGCCGAATCTTTGCCCCAAATCCGATTGCCCGGCTTCGCGCACAGCTTTTGCTGACGGCATCGGCTCGCAGATGTTGCGAAAGCGGTCAACCAAGCCGCCCTCCTGATCAACGCCAATAATCACCTGACGGCCGACCGCGTCGCGTATCTGCGCCGTGAGGAGCGCGACTTGATCAGGCGATTCAATATTGCGTCCGAAGAGGACGACGCCGCCCGGTTGGACTTCCCCAAGCAGCTTGCGCGTGTGGCGCTCTAATCGCGTTCCCGGAAGACCTATGAAAAGGAGTCGTCCGGCTTTTTGCTTGATGGATAATGATTCCTGGTTCAAAGTTTTCTGGGCAACAGGCATCTTAAAATTCTTCACGTTTCCTTAATCGGCCCGAGCGCCTGCGATCAACTCTCATCAGGGGATCTGTCTTTTACGGGAGCATCGCACTTACGAGGGGAGGGCGCTGGAAGAAGTAGCGAGTGCCGTAATTTTTAAGCTTAACGGTTTAGGGCGGGCTTGGCAAGAAGCGGGTTTAGCGGGTAGTGGGTCAGTTTGCTATTGTGTTCCACCGGCCTCTGCGGGCCAACTTGAACCATTGCCGTTCAACGTGACGTACACCTCTCAGGATTCTCCTTTCTATTGAATAACTGTGTCCAAATTATTGAGCACGCCACGCCAGCTTGCCAACGTCGGCTTGGCGGTTCTACTATCATCTGATGCCGCGCCGGCGATTGAATTTTATGTCGAGAACAGTAGCCAGTCAGGCAGGCGGCCTCGCGCTCGTCTCACAGCGGATTAAAGAGCGCGCCCTGACAGAAGGCTTCCATCAGGTGGGTATCGTTCGCGCGGACGCGCTCCGGAACGAGCGCGAGCGGCTAAGTGTGTGGCTCGAGCGGGGTTTTCAAGGCGCGATGCATTGGATGGAGCGAGACTCGGAACGGCGCACAGACCCACGTCTGATCTTCCCCGCCGCCCGTTCCGTCGTTGTTGTCGCGCTCAATTACTACACCGCGCACGAGCACACTAATGCTCCCGCGACCGGCAAGATCTCGCGTTACGCCTGGGGCGACGATTACCACGATGTTCTCGGCGGTAAGCTAAGGTCGCTGCTGGCGTGGATTAAAGAGCAGTGGCCGGAGGCCGAGGGCAAAGTCTGCGTGGACATTCAGCCAACGATGGATAAGGCGTGGGCCGTCCGCGCCGGCCTGGGCTGGATCGGCAAACATTCAAACCTCATCACACGCGAGTACGGGTCGTGGGTCTTCCTCGGCGAATTGCTGCTCAATCTCGAACTCGCATACGATCGGGAGCAAACGGGAGACCACTGCGGTAGCTGCACGCTCTGCCTCGACGTATGCCCTACCGGAGCGATCACAGAACCTTATGTCGTCGACTCCAACAAGTGCATCTCCTACGCCACGATCGAATTACGTGAGCCCGAGATGCCGGAAGCGGTCGCCGCTAATCTGGACGGCTGGCTCTATGGCTGTGATGCGTGTCAAGACGTCTGCCCGTGGAACCGCTTCGAGCAGCCGACGACGGAATCACGTTTTGAGCCCAGAGAGGGCAACGTCTCGGCGAATCTCTCCGAAATTCTAGACCTAACCCCCGAAACCTATGCCGAGCGCTTTCGGCGCAGCGCAATCAAGCGCGCCAAGCTCGCCGGGCTCCGGCGCAACGCGCGCGCCCTTCTCGGACACGCCCATGAAGGTGAACCGGACCTCACGCACGACTCTAATGAGGTGAAAAAGGACAAATCTTAAGCAGGCTGACATCCCATCGGCCTTTCGCAACATCGAACGGCCCGGCGCTTCCTTCATGAAAAAGGCACCGATTTAACTGGCGAATGGAGCTTTCAGTGAAACGCAATCTTTCTATTCTGGTCATCATTTTTTCGCTTTTCGCGCCGCCGGCGGGTGCGGCCACCCACGCCGCAGCCGCAGCGCAGCAGATGCCTCAGAGGGCGACGGCAAGCGCCGTCGCGACGGCGCGGCAGCCATCGGCGCAGCTTGCCAGTCGGATACTCGCCAACGGCCTTGAGGTGATTGTTCTCGAAGATCACGCAGTGCCACTCACAACCGTTGAACTTGCGGTCAAGAACGGCTCTTATACAGAGCCGCCTGAGCTAAACGGCCTCTCGCATCTTTACGAGCACATGTTTTTCAAGGCCAACCGCGCCACCGCCAACGGTGAGGAGTATTTGAAAACGATTGACCAGAAGGGGATTCTCTACAACGGCCGGACGCAGGAGGAGATCGTCGAATACTTTTTCAACACGACGACCCCGAATTTCGTCACCGCACTGACGTTGATGCGCGATGCCGCGCGTTACCCGCTTTTTGACGAGCGTGAATTCGATCGCGAGAAGCAGGTCGTGATCGGCGAACTCGAACGCCACGAGTCGAACCCGTTCGGCTATCTCGAGCGCGAGATGACCGACCGCTTGTTCTACAAATACCCGAGCCGCAAGAACCCGGCCGGCAATCGGCAGACGGTCGGTTCCGCGACCACCGCAATGATGCGATTAATTGAGCAGCGCTACTACGTGCCGAATAACTCGGCGCTCGTGGTGACGGGCGATGTCCGCCCGGAGGAGGTCTTCCGCCTCGCGCAGCAGCTCTTCGGCGATTGGCCGCGGGCCGAAGACCCGTTCGTGAAGTACCCTCCGGTCGAGCACCCGCCGCTCCCGAAGAGCGATGGGGCAATCATCAAGCAGCCCGTGCAGAATGTCATCATTGAAATCGGGTGGCACGGGCCGTCAATCGGTAAAGACAACCAGAGCACGTACGCGGCGGATGTCTTCTCTTACATCCTCACGCAGCCGGACTCGCGTTTCCAGCGTGCGCTCGTGGACACAGGGCTGGTCTCGAGGGTCAATATCGGTTACTACACGCAGCGCAATGTCGGGCCGATTAATATCATCGCCGAGACCACCCCTGAAAAAGCACACGCCGCGGTTCGGGCCATTTACGCGGAGATCGCGCACTTCAACGACAGGGACTATTACACGGACGAGCAGCTGGAAAGCGCTAAGGGGCTGCTCGAAGCGCAGGACCTATTTTCGCGTGAGAAAGTGAGCGAGTACACGCACACGATCAGCTTCTGGTGGGCTTCGACCGGGCTGGACTACTTTCGCGGCTACCTCGGAAACCTGCGCCGCACGTCGCGCGCCGACATCAGCCGTTACGTCTCCACCTATATTCAAGGCAAGCCGCACGTCGGACTGGCGCTGATCTCGGAAGAGGCGCAACAACAGATCAAACTGACACCTGAAGAATTGATCGGAAAATGAGAAGGAATATGGAAAAAGCAGTGAGTGGTGAGCCGATAGCGGAAGTCAGCAGGAAGCCCCCGGCAGAAAGTAGGCGGAGACGGGGCGGCGACAGGTGTCAAAAGATGGCTACTCGTGGTCGCTTACTGGCTGCCGTCCGGCGTTCTCTTGCGGTCTTCATGGTCATGCTCTTTGTGCTGGCCGCGCCGGTTGCGCCTGCCGCGCTTGCGCGCAAACTTCCAACCGTCGCGACTCCAAGACGCGAAGGGGGCACATCACAAAGGCCACAGACGGCGCCGGATCAATCCGCTTCCGTACGCGAGGTGGAAGCGGAACAAGCACGTCTTGTTACGGAGTTTGATGTTAACGGCCTGAAGGTGCTCGTCAAGCGGCGTCCGGGCAGCCAGACCGTGGCGGCGGGACTATTCCTGCGGGGCGGCTCGGGCAATATCACGGCGCAGAATGCCGGCATCGAAGCTCTGATGCTTGAGGCGGCGACGGAAGCGAGCACGAATTTCCCGCGTGAGCGGATGCGCCGGGAACTGGCACGCATGGGCACCGGCATTGGCTCCGGGGTTAACTACGATTATTCCGTGTTGACGCTCGGAAGCACGCGCGCCAACTTCGACCGCTCGTGGGACATATTCACCGACGTCGCGCTCCATCCGACGTTCGCGCGTGAAGACGTTCAGCGCGTGCGGGACCAACAGGTAGCCACCCTGCTCAACCAGAGAGATGATCCAGACAGTTATCTCGAACAGCTACAGGAGCGCGTCGCTTACACCGGCCATCCTTATCTCAATAACCCGAATGGGACGGCCGAAACAGTTGGCCGTTTGACCCCTGATGATCTACGACGCTATCACCAGCAGATGATGCAGACGACGCGTCTACTGCTGGTCGTTGTCGGCGACCTGGACGCGGGGCAGCTACGCGAGCGCATCACTGCTTCGCTGGGCAAATTGCCGCGCGGCAATTACAAGCCGGAGCCTCTACCGCAGCTATCATTCCCCGCTTCGACGGTGGATGTCACGCAGCGCGGGCTCCAGACGAACTATGTCAAAGGTGTTTTCGCCGCGCCGCCTTTAACCGATACCGACATTTACCCGATGCGTATTGCGTCGTCCATTCTGCAGCAACGCTTTTTTATCGAGGTGCGCGTCAGACGCAACCTCTCCTACGCCCCCGACGCGTTTCTCGACAGCCAGGGCGCGAATGTCGGCGGTATTTACGTGTCGGCCACCGATCCGAACCAGACCATCCGCGTGATGCTCGACGAGATTGCGCGGCTCCAGCGTCAACCGACCGACCCGGAAGAGATCGCGTCGGCCGTGTCAGGCTATCTTACCAACTACTACATGCGCCAGGAGACGAATGCGGCGCAGGCCGGAGAGCTGGCGATGTATGAGATGATCGGCGGGGGGTGGAGAAATTCGCTCGGCATTATCGAACGCCTGCGCGCCGTCAAGCCGTCGGACGTCCAGCGCGTCGCCCAAACTTACATGCGCAACATACGCTTCGTCGTGCTGGGCGACCCGAAGCGCGTCGACAAGAACGTTTTCATCGGTCAGACGGCCGGGGAATAGAAGGTGAAAAGACCAAAAGTAAGGGGGCAAAGGGAGCAAGTGGAGGCCAATTCGTCATACCTCCCTGCTGAAGCTTATCCTCTCACCTCTTTCGGTACTATCTTTCGATTTCGCTGAGCAGCTTGTTGTATAGCTTCGCGTCGAGCGGCTCGAGCATACGGCTTTGCGCGATCGCCGCCGCGCGGTTGCCGATCTCGATGTAGGCAATGCTGAGATTGTAGTAGGCTTCGGCCATATCAGGCTGCAGTCGCACGGCATGTTTGTAGGCCTCGATGGCCTCGCTGAATCTTCCGGCGTAGTAATAGGCGTCGCCGAGTTTATTGTACGCCTCACTCGAGTTGGGGCGTAGCTGTATGGCCCGCCGGTAGGCCGTGATCGCTTCGTTGTTCCTGCCTTGTTTGACCTTGCAGTATCCGACCTGGATCCACGCTTCGACGCGCTGCGGATTCTTATTAACCGCACTCTCAAAGTAGCCGAGCGCATTCTCATAATTGCCCAGCCAGAGCGAATCGAGCCCGCTGCGATACCACGACTCGGCAATCGCTTCCCCCTGCTGTCCGGCCCTGTTTCTGGCGGCCAGGTCATTAAAAGTCAAAGGCTTTTCGGGCTGAAGCAGTGCGACGCGCGACGCGGCGAGCGCCAGATTGATGTTCTGGCCGTTGACCACTTTGATGGTGACCACACCGATCACTTGTCCCCTCATATTGAAGAGAGGGCTGCCGCTGTTGCCGTGGGAGATGGGCGCCGTGATCTGAATTATTTTCCCAAGGTTAGGCACCTCGCGCACGGCGGAGACGATGCCGTCGGAGACGGAGCCTTCTAGTCGCAAAGGGTTGCCGATGACGAAAACCCGTTCGCCGTCTTCCGGCATGGCGCCGGAGAGCTCGAGCGCGCGTGACCGTTCCGGCGGCATGTTGACCCTCAACACCGCGAGGTCGGCGTCATCATCAACGCCCGCCATCCCCGCCACCGAGTAGACCTTCCCTTTACCTTCAAGCGTTCTGACGTCAGCGTGATGGGCACCCCGGAGGACGTGTAGGTTGGTCAACACTTGTCCCGGGCGGATAAAAAATCCGCTGCCACTCATCAGAGCATTGCCCTTGGCATCATAGGTGATAACGGCAACGACAGAGGGCTTGACGCGGCGGACTATCTCGGGGAGTGTCTCTTGAGCGGTCGCACTGGCGGCCGCAGCAATAAGCAGCGTCAACGCCAGGCAGTGGAGTAGAGTGCGTTTTAACATGGGTTCGTTTTGATGGCGGGCTACCGGAGTGTCCGGCGAAGAGATTTTGTGGACGACAGCCCTTAATTGCTGGGAATCGGCGTGCGGGAGCGCCGAAGTTTCACGCGCGGCGGCTTGGGGTCGACTGCTTGCTCGATTGGGAAGCCGAAGGTTCGCGGGCGACGCGCGCCTACGCGCCTCCGGTGGCCTTCTTATCGGCCAATGACAATATTACACATCAATATGCAGTGGAATCAATACTTTTATCGCAGAACACTTATTTTGGGCCAGATAATTGGATTTTCGCTGGTGGCGCGCGGCGTCCATTGATCGCCGCATCGCGCTTTAGGTTCGATGGATTTGAGGAAGGCCGCGGCACCCAAAGCAAATACGGGCTGCCCTCCGTAGAAGGCAGCCCGTATTTGACTGTTTACGATTCGCCTATTAACAGCGCGAATCAGATTTCTCCGCGTGACCGTTTATCTAATAACCGTGGTCGTACCGTAAATCTGACCGCTCGGCGTGACCACGTCCGCATTGGGCTCAGCCGTCACGAGGAGCCCGAAATCCTTCAACGACGTTTCACTATGGATGTCGGCCTTGTTACGGTTTCCGGTGGCAATGACCTGACCGAGCTTCGTATATGTATTGTCAGGCGCAACAGCCCAGAGTACCAGGCGTGTCCCGGCCGGCAGCGGTGCCCTCATCAAGTCGTGGAAGTTCGCATGGACCTCTGTCGTCTGGTCCCTGCGCGGTCTGACGAGGATCGTCGCCCGTGATCCCGCCAGCTGTCCGGAGAAATTGACCATTACCCTGTTCCACGCATTCATCTTGAATGTGGGAACGTTCAGCATCGGCACGTTGTATGCCGGCGTCGGCGCAGCCGTGGTCGTCGCGTTGGCATGGATCGCATCGGTCTTTGGCCTGCCCGCTGCATACGGCACAACGGCAAACCCGCTTGGCACCGCGCTCCTCAACACGATTGGCGTGTCAGGCGTGATGCTCGTCAAATCACTCTTTGGTGATAACACGAGCATGAACTTGCTGAGAGGTGTCGTGAAAGTCTGCGTGGCAGTGCCATTTGTCACATTAATTGGCCCGAGCGATGTCACCGCGCCCGTCGGGTCAACTGCATAAAGGTTGAAGCTGGTTGTGTCGCCGGTAAGACCTGAAAGGTTCAAGTTAATCTTTGAGGTGTTACCACTGCGTATGACAGTCGCCGTGCCTTTGGCGCCCGGAATTACCGTGGTCGGCGTAAGATCCACGATGACCTGTTTGCCCGCCGGATACTCAATCACGGTATAGCTTCCGTCCGGGTTTTGGACAGTCTGTGTCACCGTGCTCGTCGTCGTCGTTGTCGTGTCTTGCGCGAGAGCAAGACCTGCCGCAGCAAACGAGAGGACGACCGCTCCCGCAATGCTCAGTAAACGTTTACTCATGGGTATTCTCCTCCAAGATATAGGATTTATCCGCTGTGGGGGGAGTTGCTTATATAGTAAGCAAGAAATAAGTCGCAACAATTGTGCCACTTAAAGAGGGAGATTACTGTATTAATTACAGTAACTTAAGAAGCGCAGCAAGCCTGCGGTGTAGCAATGTAATACATCGTGTATCGCATCTTACCGCTTCCTCTGTTGGCCTCTGCGCCTAATAGCATGCGTGCGGTGGACGCAACGCAGTGCCGGGGGCTTTGATAACATTATATCAAAGTCTGGAAGTGGCGCAAAATTTAACAGTGCAAAGGGCGGGCAAAACAACGTCTTTATGTTGAGAGATGACCAGTCCCAGGCGGTCGTTTCAGTTATAGCACGATGTTTCAAGCCGCTTTCAGCGCTAAATTTATTGAGTTCATAACCGAAACGAAGTATAGTAGCGAATGACGGCTCCCACCGTCTCTGAATTGACAAGGCGGGTAAGCCCTCCCGCCCATTCCGCAAAGTCGAGCAGCCTGCCTAAGGCTCTGCCTTCTGATCGGATTAAAGTACCACTCAAAAGTTTACGGCAGCGACCCTGTAATGGTTGTCGGCCGAATGCACCTACTGATATTGATATTGATGAGGCTCCCCCAACATGCGCCGCATAAATATTACCCCCCTTATTGCCCTCCTCCTTCTTAGTACGGGCGCGCACGCGCAAGCGTTGAAAGACGAGACTGACTCTCGGGGCGTGATCAGCGCGTTCCGGGGAAAGTCTTTCGCCGAGCTGAGAAGAGAGTTCGAGCAGTACAAGACCCCCGTCTACCAAAAAAAATTCCGGAGTTTGATCATCGAAACAAACATCCGGCAGGGTGACCTCAAAATATCGACCGATAAGGAAGAAGTGCGTAAGGCACTCGCGCGCATCTTCCCCGTGCTCAAGCTCTACGGCCGCGAGTCAATTGAGATAGTCATCTTCGAGTCGCCCGCGCCAAATGCTATTTGCATCGGCGGCACGGCGATTTTTTATTCGACCGGGATGCTCCGGTCGGCTCGTGATAAAGAGTTGCAGGCCATCACAGCGCACGAACTGGCCCATGAGTATGTCAACACGCTCGCGCTCAAGGCGCGCGAGCAAGGTGATTATCAAATGCTTCGGCGCGCGGAATTGATGTGTGACGCATTTGCTGTGGCGGCGCTGCGTGAGTTAAAAATCGATCCATCCGCCTTTAAGAGTATTCTCAAAAAGTTGACGCGCAGCCCTTACGCCGTCGCCTGGAAAGGCGACGGCACCGATACCCACCCGGCCCTCCAAACTCGGCTGGAAACGATTACGTTGCTTGCGAGCGCCCTGAAACGGTAGGAACGGGCGCGGCGCGCCCGGTATGATTTAACCGGAAGGCTTCGGCGATAATTGTAATTATCGCCGAAGCCTTCCGGTTTCAAACGTCACTGCTCCTTGAGCGGCAATGCGGTAGAGAACAAGTTTCGGCTCTGGATTTACCGGCAAGGTTAATAGCTGTATAGCTCTGTGATCGCCCGCGCCACATCGGCGGCCTGTGGGAGTATCGCGTCCTCCAGTTGTGGGGCGTAGGCCACAAAAGTGTCGAGCGCAGCAACCCGGCGGACGGGCGCGTCAAGGTATTCGAAGAGCTCACCGGAGATGCGCGCGGCAATTTCCGCACCGTAACCGAAGGAGAGCGAGTCCTCATGCGCAACAATGACCTTGCCGGTCTTCTTTACCGTCTCGGCGATTGCATCCCAGTCGTAGGGGGCGAGCGTGCGGAGGTCTATCACTTCGACGCTGATGTCCTGTCGCTCGGCCTGCTTGGCGGCCACCAGTGAACGCTGGACCAGCGCGCCGTAGGTAATGATTGAAAGGTCGGTGCCCTCGCGGACCTTTTTCGCTTTCCCGAAGGGGATCATAAAGTCGTCGGGCGGGTACTGCGATTTATTGTAGGCCTGGCGGTAGAGATGCTTGTGTTCGAGAAAGAGGACCGGGTCGTCGGCACGAATCGCCGTCCGCAACAGGCCGTTGGCGTCGAGCGCAGTCGCGGGGAAGACGACGCGCAGGCCCGGAATGTGAGTGAAGACTGTGACACCGGACTGTGAGTGATAGACGGCGCCGCCCTTCAGATAGCCGCCGATGGGAACGCGTATGACGACAGGCGCCTTCCACTCATTACCGGAGCGCCAGCGCATCAATGCCAGCTCACTACGTATCTGGTGATAGGCGGGCCAGATGTAATCAAAGAACTGTATCTCGACAACCGGCTTGAGCCCACGCACGGTCATGCCGATCGCACGACCGACGACGTTAGCCTCGGCGAGGGGCGAGTTAAAGACACGCGCGCCGCCGAAACGGCGCTGCAAATTCGCGGTGACTTTGAAAACCCCGCCCTTTCCTTTCACCCGGCTGAGGTACTGCTCGCGGGAACAGTCGGCTACGTCTTCGCCGAAGACGACGATGCGCGGATCACGAGCCATCTCCGTGTGCAGGCAGCGATTAATCAGGTCAACCATCGTGCCCCTGTTGCCGGAAAGCTCAGCCCCCTCCTCCGTATCGAAGTCTTCGGAAGTCGGATCGACGTCGGGCGAGTAGACAAACTGTGTCGCCGTTTCCGGGGCGGGTGGGGGGCTGCTGAGCGCGAGGTCAGTCGCTTTCGCAACTTCCCGCTCCACGCCATCCTTGACCTCCTGCAGCTCTTCCTGTGTGACGATACCCTCCTCGACGAGCAACGCGCCGAAGCGTTTGATAGGATCACGCTCGGCCTCGGAAGTCCTCTCCTCGTCGGGGCGATAAAGCCTTTCATCGTCAGAGAGCGAGTGGGAATACGGGCGTATGACCTTCGCGTGGACCAGTGCCGGCCCTTTGCGCTCACGACAGTACTGAACGGCCCGGCGCAGTGTTTGGATTGATTCGACAACGTCTGTGCCGTCGCACTTCTCGACGTATAGATCAGGAAACCCGGACACGAGACGGGAGATGTCGCCCCCTGCGGTCTGCACTTCGACAGGCACGCTGATCGCGTAGCCGTTGTCTTCGACCAGAAAAAGAACCGGCAGCCGCAGGTTGGAGGCCGTGTTCAACGCCTCCCAGAACTCGCCCTCGCTCGTCGCGCCGTCGCCGACAGAAACGTAGACCACTTCATCGTCGTGAAAGTTCTGGACGCGATCTTTGAGCTCTTTGATGAGCGTGAAGCGGTAGACCGCTTCGGCGCTACCGACCGCGTGCAACAGCTGCGAGCCTGTCGCCGAAGATTGCGAGACGATATTGAGGCCTTTGTGGCCCCAGTGGGAAGGCATCTGGCGGCCGTGGGAGTTCGGGTCATCTGCGGCCCCGACCGACGAGAGAAGTTGTTCGAGCGGCGTCATACCCAGCTGCAGGCAGAGGGCGCGGTCGCGGTAGTACGGGTAGAACCAGTCGTAAGCAGGCTTCAGCGCCAGCGCCGCCGCGACCAGCACTGCTTCGTGCCCGGCGCCGCTGATCTGAAAAAAGACTCTGTTCTGGCTCTTCAATTGGATCTCCTTATCGTCGAGCCGGCGCGACAAATACATCGTGCGATAGATCGAGATCATTTGATCGCGGTCAATGCCCTTGTATTCGCGGGCCTTTAGTTCGGTCGCCATTACCTTTTCATCTCCTGCTTGTGGAGTATCCTGCCTCTAACCTTCGTAGTCGGTCTCGAGCGTCATACGATAATCTTCCGCCATCGACGGGTGGCCGTGCGCCCTGGCCACTTCGATGCCCCGCAGGTAGGCGGAGCGGGCTTCGTCAAGCTTGCCGACCTTCTCATACGCGCGGGCGAGCATCCCGAAAGCCGCCCCTTCATCATCGGCGCGGCCGAGATAATCATTTAACGCGGCGATCGCTTCTTCATAGCGCCCCGCTTTCAAATACTCGTTCGCCAGCCCGAAACGCACCATCGTGTTTTCGGGATCGGCTTCCAGCAGCTGTTTAAATGTCTCAATGCGTGATGTGGCCATGTTAATGAAGTGATGGATGATGAGTGCAGAATGCGGAATTAAGGACCAAGCTATTCTGCTTTAACTCATCATCCATCACTTACTTTTTTGCCTCCGATAATCAGCTTTGCGATCGTCTGCAGCTGCATGTTTGAGGTGCCCTCATAAATTGCGCCGATCTTTGAATCGCGCCAGAATTTCTCCACCGGATAATCTTTGACGAAGCCGTAGCCGCCGTAGAGTTCGATGGCCTTTGATGAGACCCGCTCGGCGACCCGTGACGAAAAGAGTTTGGCCATGGCCGCTTCCTTGACGAAGGGGCGGCCCACGTCCTTGAGGCGCGCGGCGTTGTAGACCATCAGGCGCGCGGCCTCAAGTTCCGTCGCCATATCGGCGAGTTGAAATTGCACGCCCTGAAACTCGTTGATCGATTTGCCGAACTGCTGGCGCTCAGACGTGTAACGGAGCGCCGCTTCGAGCGCGCCGCGCGCAATCCCGATCATCTGCGCGCCGATCCCGATGCGCCCTTCGTTCAAAGTCTCAATTGAGACTTTGTAGCCGCGGCCGACCTCACCCAGTACGTTCTCTTTCGGCACGCGGCAGTCTTCCAGAATTAACTCCGTGGTCGAAGAAGCGCGGATGCCGAGTTTGTTCTCTTTCCTGCCGACGGAGAACCCTTCGAAGCTTTTCTCGACGATAAACGCGGTGATGCCGCGATAGCCGGCCTCCGGATTGGCATTGGCGAAGAGGATGAAGATTTCCGCCTCATTGCCGTTCGTGATCCAGAGCTTGCGGCCGTTAATCACATAATGGTCATTGCGCTCAACGGCGCGCGTAGCCATGGCAAAGGCATCCGAGCCGGACCCGGCCTCGCTCAAGGCGTAGGCCCCGACCCGCCCGCCCGCCAACTGCGGAAGATACTTTTTCTTCTGCTCGCCATTAGCCCAACGAAGCAGAGCATTGTTGACGAGCGTATTCTGCACGTCAACGAAAACTCCGACCGAGGCGTCAACGCGGGAAAGCTCTTCGACGGCAATAATCGCCGTGAACAACGACGCCCCCGCGCCGCCGTACTCTTCAGGCGTCTCGATGCCCATCAACCCGAGGTCGAAGCACTGCTTAATGAGCGCCGGGTCAAGCTTACCTCGCTCGTCCATCTCCTCGACGCGTGGGCTTAGCTCGCCTTCGGCAAATTCGCGCACGCTGGCGCGAAACATCTCTTCCTCTTCGGAAGGCGCCGTGAGCGGGCGGGCGGTCTGCTCAACTGCTGTTTGACTCATTTGAACCTGCCTCGTGGAGAATCGCTGACTGATGCCTGAACACCCCATCATAATCAACGCGATCGGTAAAAGGCAAAAGCAAAAAGCCGAAAGGAAAAAGGTCAGGCGGAAACCCGCCATTTTTGCCTTTTCACTTTTTACTTTTGCCTTACTTGTGCCGTATCTTGGCCTTATGATCCATCAATCCATTGATGGAGTGTAAGCAGCTGTTGGCCGAAAGTGGGTGAGATGAAACCGAGCTCCGGTAAAAAGGGTAGGCCTAAAAAATTCACTTCCCTCGGCATCATCTTTGCCGTCATCGGCCTTCTGCTCTTTGCTTATTTTGTCAAGAGGGCAGGCGTCACGGATATTCTTCACGATATCCGGCGACTCGGCGCGGGGTTTTTGCTGGTGCTCGGCGTCTCCAGCCTCCGCTACATCGCTCGCACGCTCGCCTGGACGCTCTGTTTCGAAGCGCCGTACCGGCTCAGGTTCCGCGACGCTTTCAAAGCTTATGTGACGGGCGACGCGATGGGCAATCTGATGCCGCTCGGCATCGTTGCCAGTGAGCCGACCAAGGCTGTCTTCGTGCGCGACCACGTCCCACTGGTGGTTGCTGCGACGGCAGTCGCCACGCAGAACCTTTTCTACGGGCTGTCGGTGGCGGTCTTTATCTTTTCCGGTACGGCGGCACTGCTCCTAAGGTTTCCTTTACCAAAGGCGCTACGCGTCAGCAGCTTCGTCGCGCTGGCGATAATCGTGGCAATCGTTTTAACCGGTTTTGCGATTGTCCGGCTCCGGGTGAAGTTTTTGAGCGGTATGCTTAACCGGCTGCACCAACGGGGCATCGGCCGGCGATGGCTTGAGAAGCGGTGGGAGAGCACGAGCGCTGTTGAGGACAGCGTCTACACTTTCTACTCACGCCACCGCGCCCGCTGCCTCCTGATGCTTCTGCTGGAATTCTGCTTTCACCTGGCGGGTGTTCTGGAGGTTTACATCACGCTTTACTTTATCAGCGACGTGCCGCCAACGTTTTTGACGGCTTACATACTGGAGTCTGTGAACCGGATCATCAACGTTGTATTCAAATTTGTGCCGCTGCGCGCCGGGGTTGACGAAGCGGGCAGTGGCTTAATCACAGATGTTTTGCAACTGGGCACGACCAGTGGCGTCTCGCTCGCTATCATACGCAAAGCGCGCGTGATATTCTGGACGGCACCGGGCGTCGCCTTCCTCATCCGTCGCGGGCTCTCGGCGCACACGGCCGCGAGAGGGGCCGAAGCAGACGCCGTTAATGAGCTGAGCACGTCTCGCCCCTCCACAACTGTGCCGGCGAGAGAATCGAGATGATCAGAATCGGGTAAGCGGTGTCCGCCGCGGGGACTAAGAGATCAGAGCTTTCCGGCAACTCAAATGAGAATCAAAATACCCTCTCCGATGGCCCTGCTGTCGAGCGTTGTCATGGCGCTGATGTTGATCGTATGCGTCCCGGCCGGCACCGCCGGCGGCGGGCCGACCCGCGCGCAGGTGACAATCTTAGCCACGACCGACGTGCACGGAAATATCCTCCCCGTTGATTACTACTCTAATAAACCGGACGCGCGCGGCCTGGCGTGTGCGGCAACGATCATTAAGCAGGCGCGTAAGGAGAATCCCGAACTGCTGCTGCTCGATTCGGGCGATACGATTCAGGGCACGCCGCTCGTCTATTACCATAACAGGAGGAACAATCAGCCACCCGATCCGATGATGGTCGCCATGAACGCGTTGAAGTACGACGCGATGGCGGTCGGTAATCATGAGTACAACTTCGGGTTGAAAGTGCTCGAGAAGGCGCGCGGCGAAGCCCACTTTCCGTGGCTCTCGGCCAACACCTACCGGAAAGGGACAGATCAGACGGCTTACGACCCGTACGTCGTCAGGGAAGTGAGCGGCGTGCGCGTGGGCATTCTTGGGTTGACGACACCCGGCGTCCCGGACTGGGAGAATACGGAGAACTACGCCGGCCTTGAATTCCGCGAAACGGTCGGTGAGGCGAGGAAGGTGCCGGGGGTGGATGTATTGCAGGCCAAACTTCTGCGTGTGCTGCAGGAGCGCGAGTTTGAGCGCGTGGGCGGCACACGCCCCGTGCGCGTCGATCTCAGGTTGATTGCGGCGACCAACAAGGACCTGGAAGACGCGATCAAAGATGGAAGTTTTCGCCGGGACCTGTACTACCGGCTCAATGTCGTCTCGCTGGAGATGCCGCCCTTAAGGGAGCGGCGCGAAGACATCCCGCTGCTGGCAAGCTACTTTGCCGAGAAGTACAGCAAGAAGTGTAAGCGGCGCGTGACCGGGATCAGTTCAGAGGCGCGCACGCTACTGAATCAATACGATTGGCCCGGCAACGTGCGGGAGCTGGAGAACGCCATTGAGCGGGCCGTGGTGTTGGGCACCGGAGAGTTGATCCTACCGGAAGATTTGCCGGAGGCGCTGCTCGAAGTCGGGTCGCCCGTGGAGGTCCCGGTCACGAAATATCATGAAGCCATCACCAAAGCGAAAAAGCAGTTGATCCTCAAAGCGGTCGAGCAGGCGGGCGGTAATTACACGGAGGCGGCGAAACTGCTCGGCGTGCATCCGAATTACCTTCACCGTTTGATACGTAATATGGATCTCAAGGCGGCGCTGAAGAGGTGAGCGAGAAAACCTCCTCCCCAATTTTACGGTGCCGGTCTCGCCGGGCATGAAATATCCTTCAAAACTCAAAATCCCATCCCCACCCGCACAAAAACCAGGACAGCGGCTACTTGCCTTTATGATTGTTTGGCGCGCGGGTGAAAGGTCGCGCGGCGTTTCCAGCGACGGTAAAGGTCCAAGGAGAGCGCGAGCCACAACCCGCCGAACAAGTAGGCGCCGATCGTGTCGCTGGGCCAATGTGCGCCGAGGTAGACGCGCGAGAGTCCGATCAACGCGACGGGAATTGCCGCCAACGTCAGCGCCAGACGGCGGACCAGGGATCCGCGCGGCAAGAGCGCGTAAGCGACGAACAGGAGAAATCCGAAATAACAGACATAAAACGTCACGTGCCCCGACGGAAAGCTCTCGGTTTTGAGTTGACGAAAGACCAGGACGGTATCGGATGTCGGGCGCGGGCGCGCGACGATGACCTTAAGCAGGTAGTTGAAGAGTTCGCCGCCGCCCGCGCTCAAGATGAGCCCGGCCGCCTCACTGCGCCGTCGAAATGCCAGAAAGGCGATGACCGTGGCGGTCGTGAGAGCCCACGGGATCAGGCCGTTGCCGAAAATCGAGACGCCGCGCATCAAAACCGATAACCCCGGCACGGGGAGATTTTGCAGCGTCCGCTCGCCCTCCAGATCCCAGCTAAAATATTTGTAGAAGTGCGCGAACACGGCGAGGACCGCAAAGGCTGCGAGCGCGATGAAATAGATTGTTTGGGCGCGGCCCAACCGGCGCGCGGCACGATGGCGTGGCACGGTACCAGGAGTTTCAGGCTCAGCCCGAGGGTCTTGATTTGGGGTCAGATCGGACATCGAAGTCGTAGCCATTTCTTAGCGTGTGTTATGGGAATCACTTATAATACTCGCGAATCTTTCTCCCGAAGATAGGCGAACAAGGATGACCGGGGCAAGCGGTGCCGCGCGACCCGGGCATCCTGGCCTTGCCCCCTTGGAGGGCCTTATTTTGTTAAGGGTCGAATATCACGACGGACTGTACCTGCCTGATCTTGACCTCTGGCTCGACGCGGATGGGTCGCGCGAACGCTGTGTCATCTCGCACGGCCATTCCGACCATATCGCCGAACATCGGGCAATTATCGCGACGCCGGAAACGGCACGCATCTTTCGTCATCGCCGCGGCGAAGCGCGGATGGAAACGCTCCCTTACGGCGAGCGGCGCGATTACGGGCGTTACGCGCTGACCTTTTTCCCGGCGGGGCACTGTTTGGGCTCGGCTCAGGTACTGGTCGAAGCCGACGGCGAACGGCTGGTTTACACGGGCGATTTCAAATTGCGCTCGAATGTCGCGGCGGAAACAGCGGTCATCGTTCCCTGCGACACGCTCGTGATGGAATCGACCTTCGGTGACCCGCATTACCGTTTTCCGCCGGATGTCGCGACGTTTGATCGACTGTATGCGGCCGTGGACCGTGCTCTTTCGGATAACCGCGTGCCCGTAGTCCTGGCCTATGCGCTGGGAAAGGGGCAGGAGGCGCTGGAGCTGCTTTTACGGCGCGGCTACCGGGTGACGCTGCACGGCTCTGTGTGGAACGTCACGGAGATTTACCGCGAGCTCGGCGTCGAGTTCTCCGGCCCGTACGAAAAGTATCATCGCGAGCATTTACGCGGTCGTGTGCTGATCGCGCCGCCGGGTTGTCGCAAGCAGGCGATGATTACGAATATCGGGCGGCGTTATGTCATCATGCTGACTGGATGGGCGCTCCATAAAAGCGCGCAGTACATGTACAGGGGCGTGGATCTGTTGCTGCCGCTTTCGGATCATGCGGACTTCGACGAACTGGTGCGGGCGGCGCGCGAATCGGGCGCGCAACGAATCTACACGATGCACGGCGCGCCGAAGCTTGCCGCTACTTTGCGCGAACTGGGCCTGAACGCCGAACACCTGGTCCACTACCCGAGCCCCAGCCCCTCAAAGGCGACCGGGAAAAATGGGCCGAAAAAAGCTGCGGCGGCGGTCGAGCAATCTTTGTTTGATTAAGCAGGCAGGCGAATACTTAGCCGCTGCTATGGCGCGCGATCGCAGAATTGTGTGACGAGCGCTGGCGTAAAAAGCGCGCTCAAGGTTTGAATTGATCTCGGCCAGTTGCTTGAGGACGCGCACGGGAACCCGCAGCGTGACGATTTCAACCTCTTCGGGCGTAATATCCAGGGCGAGCTTGATCAGCGCCAGCAACGCTTCATAGTTCGCCGGCCTGGCGGGGAAACCATAGGCGCCGAGTTGTTCTGCCGCCACGCGAAACCTATTTGTTTCTTGTGACAACAATCACAGGCAAAGAAAAGGGGTAAAAGGCAAAAGGAAGGCCGCAAGCCACTTTAAATTTTATCTGTTACTGACGTTTTGCCTTATTACTTTTACCTTTTGACTTCTTCATCCGGCCCTACTATAATGCGCCGGCTTTCACGGATGCGCCTGGTTCTGGCAGGAAAGCATCGCATCACGTAAGTCTTACCGAAGAGATACTTTACGGCACATGTCTGGTTCCTTCCGGCGGAGAGCGCGCGGCTACAGCGTGCATCCTAATAGCGCGGTTACGACGGCGACACCTTTGCGTGCGCTCGCGGCGGGCATCTCGCAAGTGGCGCGCGCCGCGCTGGCAGAGCCTTATATGCTCGTGGTCGAACGCCAGGCGATTGCTTTGAGCCGCCTCCCACGCGCGCTTGACGGACTGCGCGTCGTTCATCTCTCGGACATACACCATAGCCCTTTTACCGGCAGCTTTCAGATCGAACAGGCTATTGAAACAGCCAATAGTTTAGAGCCGGACATTGTCGCCCTGACGGGCGATTACGTCTCGCGCGAGCGCGAATATGCCGCGCCCTGCGCCGAAATGCTGGGGCGGCTGCGCGCGCGGTATGGCGTCTATGCGGTGTTGGGCAATCATGATCACTGGACGGACGCGGCGCTGATTATGGATCTGTTTCGTGCCGAAGGCATTAAGGTCCTGGTCAACGAAGGGATGCGGTTTGAGCAACGCGGCGCGGCCTTCTGGCTCGCGGGCGTGGACGATACGATGGTTGGACAGGAAGATTTGCCGCTCGCCCTGGCCGGTTCGCACGCGGACGAAATGAAGCTGCTGCTCGCGCACAACCCCGTGATCCTGCGCCGCGCGGCGCGCGCCGGAGCCGATTTAGTGCTGAGCGGGCATACGCATGGCGGACAAGTCTCCTGGCGTTCCGAGCGTAATGCTTCGGGGCGGCCGCGCCGCCGCTTGCTGCGCGGCCTGGGACGTCAGGGCAATACGCAAATCTATGTAACGCGTGGTCTCGGCACGGTCATCCTGCCCATCCGCTATGGCTGCCCCCCGGAAGTCTCCCTCCTCGAACTGCGAAGCATATAAAGATCGTAGCAAGTGACGGGTGACAGGATGAAAAGCTTTAGTCTCATCACCTGTCGTGTGTTACCTGTCACCTGTTTTAATGTCTTCACGCATTGTGACGCTGCCAAACCTGCTGACCATGTTCCGCATGGTGTTGATCCCGTTCTTTGTTTCGCTCCTCTTTTACCAGAGATTCGGGTGGGCGCTCTTTATTTTCCTCCTGGCAGGCCTGACCGATGCGCTCGACGGGCTGTTTGCGCGTCGCTTTAATCAGAAGTCTCAACTCGGCACGATCCTCGACCCGATTGCGGACAAGCTTTTGCTCGTCACCTCTTTCATTGTCCTCTCGTTGCCGCAGATCAGCCCGCAGCCTGTGCCGCGCCATTTCCCTGTCCCCTTCTGGGTCACCGCAGCCGTCATCAGTCGCGACATTTTTATTGTGGTCGGCGCGGCCGCCATTAACATTGTCACCGGGTTCAGGGGCTTCCGCCCATCCTGGCTCGGCAAGGTGAATACGGTAGTCCAGATCCTCTCCATTGGCGCCATTCTCATCGCCCGGCGCTTTCCCTTAGTGAACGGCTACCTCCCAACCGTCTACACGACGGTCTTCGCTCTCGCCGTCATTTCCGGCATCCACTACGTCTTTTTTGCTTCGCGTTTGCTCAACGAGGAACGCAGCCATCGCGGATAAGCCTGATAAGAGATCCTGCTTTAAAATATAAGCCCTGTCGCATCAATGGTTTAACTCTTTGAACAAGATCTTCGCCGGGATTAAAATAAAAGTTGACAAAAACTAACTCAAGTATTATATTGGCGATGTATTCAACCCGTCGTGTCGTGAAAATCAGCGAGCTATAAATGAGGTTCACGGCCCTTTGACCCAAGCGGCGGGCGTGACGCGAGCAGGAGGAGAGGAGGCCAGCCCCTTAAAACTTTTGGGGGTGAGCCATTAATTTACATCTGGAGAATAATAGAGCAATGAGCAAGATCATAGGAATTGATTTGGGTACGACCAACTCAGTTGTCGCCGTGATGGAAGGCGGGGAGCCGACCGTCATCACCAACTCGGAAGGGGGCCGGACAACGCCCTCCGTCGTGGCCTTTGCCAAGGACGGCAACCGCCTGGTTGGTCAGGTCGCCAAGCGCCAAGCTGTGACCAACCCGGAAAACACCATCTATTCAATCAAGCGTTTCATGGGCCGTCGCTTCAACGAGGTGACGGAAGAGATTAAACAGGTTCCTTATAAGGTTCAGGCCGCCGGAAACGGCGATGTGCGCGTTGTCGCCGGCGGCAAAGATTGGAGCCCGCCGGAAATCTCGGCGATGATCCTGCAGAAGATGAAGCAGTCTGCCGAGGACTACCTCGGGCAGAAAGTTGATAAAGCGGTCATCACCGTGCCCGCTTACTTCAACGACTCGCAGCGCCAGGCGACGAAGGACGCCGGGAGAATCGCCGGCCTCGAAGTAATGCGTATCGTCAACGAGCCGACGGCCGCGGCGCTCGCCTACGGCCTCGACAAGAAGAAAGACGAGACCATCGCGGTCTTCGACTTCGGCGGCGGCACCTTCGACATCTCGATCCTGGAAGTGGGCGAAGGGGTTGTCGAGGTTAAATCCACCAACGGCGACACGCACCTGGGCGGTGACGATATAGACGAGCGCCTGATGGAATGGATCATCGAAGAGTTCAAGAAGGATCAGGGGATTGATCTCTCGAACGACAAGATGGCGCTGCAGCGCCTGAAGGAGGCTGCAGAGAAAGCAAAGATCGAACTCTCCAGCGCCATGGAGACCGAGATCAATTTGCCGTTCATCACGGCGGACCAGTCCGGGCCGAAGCATCTGGTGATGAAGCTCACGCGCGCGCGGTTCGAGCAGTTGATTGATCCGATCCTGCAGCGCCTGAAGCCTCCGGTGGACCAGGCGATCAAGGATGCCGGGATCGACGCCAAGAAGGTTGACGAAGTGGTCCTCGTCGGCGGCTCGACGCGCATCCCCAAGGTCCAGGAGATCGTGAAGGGTATATTTGGCAAAGAGCCGAACAAGAGCGTCAATCCGGACGAAGTGGTCGCCATCGGCGCGGCCGTACAGGCCGGGGTGCTTTCGGGCGAGAAGACGGATATCCTGCTTCTCGACGTCACGCCTTTGAGCCTGGGTATTGAGACCCTCGGCGGCGTGTTCACGAAGTTGATCGAGCGCAACACCACGATCCCGACCCGCAAGTCGGAGGTTTTCTCGACCGCCTCGGATAATCAGACGTCCGTCGAGGTGCACGTCCTTCAGGGGGAGCGGCCGATGGCCGGTGATAACCGCACGCTCGGTAAGTTTCACCTCGTCGGCATCCCGCCCGCGCCCCGCGGAATGCCCCAGATCGAAGTTACGTTCGACATCGACGCCAACGGCATTGTCAACGTCTCGGCCAAAGACATGGGGACGGGGCGCGAGCAGAAGATTACGATCACCGCGTCTTCCGGTCTCTCCAAAGAAGAGATCGATCGCATGATGCGTGATGCCGAGTCGCATTCGGCTGAGGACGCGAGGAAGCGCGAAGAGATAGAGGCGCGCAACCGCCTGGACGGTCTCGTCTATCAGGTGGAGAAGACGCTTAACGAGAACCGCGAGAAAGTTGGCGCGGCGGCTTCAGACATCGAAGCGGCCATCGCGGACGCGAAGAAGGCGACCGCGGAGGGCGGGGTTGAGCGCATGAACAATGCCTTCAACAACCTGCAAACGGCGTCGCACAAGCTCGCCGAGGCGCTCTACCAGCAGACGGGCACGGCCGGAGGAGCGGGCGGCGGGCAGGCTTCCGCCGCGGGCGCTTCGACGGGCTCGACTTCGCAGGGCACGGGCGCCGATGACAACGTGATCGACGCCGAATACGTCGACGTCGATGATAAGAAGTAAAGGCAGTTTGAGGTTTGCGATTGCTGATTTGCCACTGGAGGAAGGCCGGAGATTCTTTCCGCCTTCCTCCAATAGTAAGTAAAAGAGAAAATTCG
Source organism: uncultured Blastocatellaceae bacterium (assembly GCA_964383905.1). Lineage (GTDB taxonomy): Bacteria > Acidobacteriota > Blastocatellia > Pyrinomonadales > Pyrinomonadaceae > CAYLJO01. Next base: position 72,314 of record CAYLJO010000001.1, on the reverse strand, counting down.
CAAACTCCCGTGAATGGCTAAAGAAGATTACTACCAAGTGTTGGGCGTCAAGCGGGATGCCAAGGCGGAGGAGATCAAGAAGGCTTACCGCCGGCTGGCACGGAAATATCACCCGGACGTAAACCCGGGTGATAAGGCGGCCGAGGAGCGCTTCAAATTGATCACGGAAGCGCACGACGTGCTCTCCGATCCGAAGAAGCGCAAGGTATACGACCGCTTCGGCCAGTATTCAGACAACCTGGCGGACGCGGCGGCGCGTGGCACCGCGGGGGGCACGGGCACCGGCCGGGGCGCGGGCGGCTTCGACTTTGAAGGCTTCGATTGGGGCGGAGCTTCGAGTGCCGGCGGGAGCGGCGGCAGTGGCTCAAGCTTCCGTGACATCTTCTCAGAGCTGTTTGGCGGCGGGTCGAAGCAGGAACGCGAGCCGCCGCGCCCTCAGCCCAAACGCGGCGCGGATATCGAGATGCCGTTGGCGCTCTCCTTCGAAGAAGCCATTACCGGCATCACCACCAACATTACCGTTAACCGCTCCGAGCAGTGTTCACGCTGTAACGGGGCGGGTGATACGGGCGGGCCGGTCGTGGTGTGTCCGACTTGTAAAGGGACGGGGCAGGTGCAGCGCGCCGGCGGGCGCCTTCGTTTCTCGCAGGAGTGTCCTGATTGTGAAGGGACGGGCCGCCGTCGCCAGCCTTGCCCCGTGTGCAAAGGGAGCGGTACGACGCCGAAAGTTGAGACCGTCAAGGTGCGCATTCCCGCGGGGGTCGATACGGGATCGCGCGTGCGCATTCCGGGCAAAGGTGCGGGCGGGCGCTTAGGAGCCCCCCCCGGCGACCTTTACATCATCACGAACGTCGGGCGTCACCTGTATTTCACGCGCAAAGGCGATAATATTTACGTGACCGTACCGGTGACCGTGCCGGAGGCCGCACTGGGCGCAAAAATCGAGGTGCCGACGGTCGAGGGCAAGGCACAGTTACGCATCCCGCCCGGTACGCAGTCGGGCCAGAAATTCCGCCTGCGCGACCGGGGCGCGCCATCGCTGCGCGACTCGAACGCGCGCGGCGACCAGTTTGTTGAAGTCCAAGTTACGCTGCCCAAGGTAATTTCGGAAGAAACAAAGGAACTCCTGCGCCGCTACGCGCAGCTAAATGCGGATAACCCGCGCGTCGCGATGGGCTTAGAATAGTAATCGGGGGTCAGTTATCAGTGGTCAGTTAAAAATGATTGCTAATAGCTGATCACTAATTACTGATAACTGATCACTTCTTTATGAAACGTAAAGGTCGCACGTATACGATTAGCGCGGTGGCGGATCAGTACGACATACATCCGCAGACGCTGCGCCTTTACGAGCGCGAGGGTTTACTCAAGCCGTCGCGCTCGGAAGGCAACACGCGACTTTACACGGACGCGGACCTCGAGCGCCTCGAAGTGATCCTTTCCCTCACACGTGATCTCGGGGTGAACCTGGCGGGCGTGGAGATTATTCTCAACATGCGCGAAAAGATGGACGCGATGCAGCGGGAGTTTGAGCGCTTCTTTGATTACCTGCAAATGCACGCCGAAGAGTTCGCCGACGCGCCCCCGCCTGAAGCGGGCGCGCTTGTGCCTGTCAAGCGGGGTCTCGCTCTGCGCCGGCGCTCCGCTTCATCGCGATAGGAGTGGTCTGGCGTGACCCGGAATCAGCTCTTTTTGACCACACTCCTCCGGCCCGCCTCTTATTTCACCCGGCGGATTCACGCCGCAGCATAGCGTAAACGGTGGGGGTCACGACCAGTGACAGCAGCAGCGCCACCGCCAGCCCCCCGATCACCGCGATCGCCAAAGGCTGCAACAACTCCGCCCCACTGCCGATCGCCAAGGCCAACGGCAGCATCCCCAGGATCGCCGCCAATGACGTCATCAGCACCGGCCGGAAGCGACGACGACCCGATCGCAGCAATGCTTGGCGTAGGGTGTCGCCCGCCGCCAGATGTTCCTCTACCGCGTCCAGCATCAGGATGCCGTTCTTGGCCACGATCCCCACCACCATGATCATCCCCATTAACGAGACCACGTTGAGCGTCGTGTTGGTCACAAACAGCCCGGCCAAGACGCCTCCTAAAGCCAGCACCGCCCCGGCCACGATCGCGATCGGATGCGCGAAGGAGCGGAACTCGATGAGCAGCGTGATGAAGACCAACACCACCGCCAGCACCAGTGTCAGCGCCAGCTCCCGGAAACTCGCCTGCTGCTCGCTGTAGAGCCCACCGTACTCGATGGTCATCCCCGGCGGCAGCTTGACATCCTTGGCGAGCTGCGCCTTGATCGCGTTAATGACCGTCCCCAGGTCGCTCCCCGAGATCCGCCCCGTCACCGCCACGGTCTGCCTCAACCCCTCCCGCGCGATCTCCGTTTGGCCCTTGTCATATTCCACCTCCGAGACCTGATCGAGGCGGAAGAGCGCGTTGGTGGTCGAGGAGCGGATCTGTAAGGCGCGCAACGCGTCGAGCGAGGCGCGCGCCTCGGGCGCCAACATCACCCGCACCGTGATCAGCCGCCCCTGCTGCAAAATGGAGGAGGCCGCGTCGCCCGTCATCGCCGTCGTCACCGTGTTCGCCACGTCCGTCGCCGTCACGCCAAGGCGTGACGCCCGCTGCGGGTCGATCTTGAAGGTGATGGCCGGCCCGCTCACCACCACGCCGTTGAAGGTATCGACGACGTTGGGCACCTTTTTGATCGCCTGCTCGACCTCGCCCGCTTTCTGATGAAGCGCCGCGGTGTCCTCGCTAAAGAGCTTGATCTCGATGGGCTGGGGCGAGCTGGTCAGATCACCGATCAGGTCAGAGAGGATGCCGGCGAAATCCACGCGCAGCGCCGGCTCGGAGGACTCAATAGCCTTGCGCAGGTCAGCGATCACCTCCTCGGTCGGCCGCGCGTGCCCCTCCTTGAGCTTCACCAAAAAGTCGCCCGTGTTGGGTTCGGTGATCGCCAGCCCCAGCTGCAGGCCCGTCCGGCGCGAGTAGCTCTCGACCTCCGGCACCTCCTTTATGAGCGCTTCGACATGCCTGAGGATGCGGTCGGTCTCGGCCAGGGAGGTGCCGGGCGGCGCGACATAGTCGAGGACGAACGCCCCCTCGTCAAAGGCCGGGAGGAACTCCGACCCGAGATTCCGGTAGAGGACGTAGGAGCCGGCCAGGACGCAGACCGCGAGGGCGAGCACCAAGGAGCGGTTGTCGAGCGCGTGGCCGAGCAGCCATTCATAGCGGCGGATAATCGCCCCCAGGAATGGCCCCGCCGCTTCCTCCTCTTCATCATCGCGGGCGCCGCCTTCGCGCCCATGACCCGGGCCTCCCGCGCCCTCGCGCGGCCTGCCCTTGACGAAGCGCTCGGCGAGCACCGGAGTGAAGGAGAGCGCGAGCACCAAAGAGGTCAGCAGCGCGACCGCCATCGTGAGGGCGAGCGAGCGGAAGAAGGTCCCGGTCACGCCGGTCAGCAAGGCCAGCGGAAGAAAGACCACGACCGGCGTGACCGTCGAGCCGATGATCGGGACGGTGATCTCGGAGACGGCCGATTGGACGGCCTCGCGCCTCGATTGCCCGCGCGCCAGGTGCGTATAGATGTTTTCCACCACCACGATGGCGTCGTCAATGACGAGGCCAATGGCCGCCGCCACCCCACCCAGCGTCATCAGGTCGAAACTGAGTCCGACCATCCACATCGCCAGGAAGGTCACCAGCACCGTCACCGGGATCACCAGGATGGCGACGAAAGTGGTACCCCAGTTGCGCAAAAAAGCGTAGAGAATAACTACGGATAAGAGCAGGCCGATCAGGATGGCGTCCCTCACGGAATTCATCGAGGCGCGCACCAACAGCGATTGGTCGTAGAACGGGGCGACCGTGATATCCTTCGGCAGTTGGAAGCGCATCGCCGCCAGCTCGGCTTTCACTTCGTCAACCACCGCGACGGTGTTGGCGTCGGGCTGGCGCGAAATATTCAAGAGGACGGCCGGCCGCCCGTCGGCCGTCACAATGGTGTACTGCGGCTGAGTCCCGGTCTCGACGCTGGCCACGTCACTGAGCATCACCGGGGCGTTGTTCACCATGGCGACGACGATTGAGTTGAGGTCTTCCGGTTTGGTCGCCTGCCCGCTCACCAGCGCGAGCTCGAGCCGGTGATTCTCCTCGATCAGTCCGGGCGAGGCGATGATGTTGGTGTTACGCACGGCGTCCACCACCTGCTGCGCCGAGACGTTGTGCGCCGCCAGGCGGTCCGGGTCGATCGTGACGTGATACTCACGAACCTTCCCGCCCGCCACCGCCACGCCGGCGATGCCGGGCAGCCTGGCCAGCCGCGGCCTGATGGTATTGACGGCGATGTCGCGCAGGCTCATCGGATCTCGTGAATCAGAGGTGAGGCTGTAGCCGGCGACGGGGAAGGCGGCGAAGGTGAGCCGGTCAACGCGCTGGATCGAGGCCGTCGGAGGCAGGCTCGAGGAGAGCTGCGAAAGGCGCGCCTGGACCAGTTGCAGCGATTGGAGGATATCGATATTCCAGGCGAAGAAGAGGTTGATCTCGGCGGCACCGCGGGCGGTCGTCGAGCGGATGCGCGTGATGCCGGGGATGCCGTTCATCGCCTCTTCGATCGGCCGGGTCACCGAGACGAGGGTCTGCGGGGCCGGCACCACCCCGTTGTCGACGATGATGATGATGCGCGGGAAATCGGTCTGCGGAAAGATCGCGGTCGGCAGGTGCCAGGCCGCGTAGAGGCCGGCCACGCACAGCAGCGCGATGAGGACGACCACGGCGCGGGACTGGTTCGTGATGGTACGCGCGATGGTCACGGCGCCCCCCCTTGATCCCCGCCCTGCTGGTCGCCTTCACCGCCGCCCCCCGCCTGATTGCCGCCCTCGCTCGGCTGCACTTTGGTGCCGTCCGGCAGGGCGTAATTGCCTTCGACGACGACGGTCTCGCCGCCCTGGAGGCCGGACGTGATCTCGATCTGATCGCTGGTGCGAATGCCGGTCGTCACCTTCGTCTCATGCGCGACCGATGCGTCATCGACGACCATCACCGTGCCGGCGTTGGCATTCGTCGCGTCGAGTGTGACGGCCGAGGCCGGAACGACCACGGCATCGTTGACGGCTTTCATGGTGACGGTCACCTGCGCCGCCCCCTGCGCGCGCAGCCTTCCTGCCTCGTTCATCAGGTTAACCCAGACCTCAACCGAGCGATTAAGAGGGTCGGTGGCGCGACTAATGAGCGAGACCCGGCCCGTCATCGCCTCGCCCGGCGAGTCCGTCGGCATGACCTTGGCCGCATCCCCGACTTTGAGCTCTCTGGCGACGGTGTCGGCGAACTGGGCCTTGACGATCACCTCACTGATGTCGGCGATGGTCACCAGCTTGGCCCCGGCCGCCGCGTATTCCCCCTCATACTGGAATTGGTCGGTGACGATGCCGGTGATCGGCGCACGGATATTGGCATAGCTCAGTTGGGTGTCCAGATTGGCCAGGTGCTGTTGCGCCTGGTTGACGCGCGAGGCGGCGGCCGCGCGGTCGGTAAAGTTCAGCGTCCTGGTGCGCACCGCCACGTTCTGCTCGGCGAGCCGGAGATCATCTTCGGCGGTGGTCAGTGCCAGTTGCGAGGCCTCGAGGTCTTTCCTGGAGATCCCTCCGCGCTCGTAGAGGGCGAGGCGCCGCACGTAAGTTGAGCGGGCGGTTGCGACGTTGGCGCGCGCGTCGCGCAGCGCCTTCTCGTTCTGCGCATTGGCCTGCGGGACGGTGCCGCCGGTGACGCCCCGCTCGTTGACCTGCGCCTCTTGCAGCGCGGCGGCGGCTTCGCCGCGCTGGGCCTGGAGGTCGCGCGATTCGAGCGTGGCGATCACTTCACCGGCGCGGACGACACGGTTCTTGAGCAACGGCATCTGCTTGATCTGCGCGTTGACCTTGGCGCCAACTGTGGCCTGCTCGCGCGGGAAAACAGTGCCGGGCGCGGAGACCTCGGCGGCAATCGGTTTGCGCTCGGCCTTGGCGAGGCGGACGCTAACGACCACGGCCGACGAATCGTCGGCCTGCGCCTGGGAGGCGGCCGCCTTTCGGGACCGCCACAGCAGCCAACCGGCCAGAATGGCGATCAGTACGACCGCGGAGGCTGCGATGATCAAGACCCGTCGCCGCCGCGACGAGTGCGGCGGCTCATCCCCCACGGTCTCGGTCCTTCGAACGGTTTCAGAATGGACGACGTGCGGGTCTGAGCGCGCATTATCTTCGTGCGCTTTCTCAATCTCTTCTCTCTCAGTTATCTCTTCTTGCTTCATTGTCCTGTTGCCTGGCGGAGGCGCGCGAGCGCCGTCTGGTAATCAAAGATCGCCTGATAGAGGGCCGTGCGCTGGGTCGCCAGCGTCGTTTGCGCGTCGGTCACCTCGATGATCTGGGCCTCACCGGCGCGGTAGCGTGCGATCGATGCCGACAGGTTGTTCTCCGCATCCCTCACACCTGCGCCCGCCTCTCTGATCCGCACAGCCGCCGAGAGCGCCTGCGCTCGCGCCGCGTAGAACTGCTGAATGAATCCGCGCCGGGCCAGTGCGTTGGTCGATTCGGTTAACTGCAGGCGCAGCCGGGCCTGCCGCTCCCGGCTCTTGCTCGCACCCCAATCAAAGATCGGGATCGTTAGATTGATGGTCGCCGCCACACCCGTGTGTTGCTTTAATCTGTTCAGTTTAACCGAATCCGTATCGAAACCTCCATTGACAGTATAAGAGAGGGCCGGGCGGCGGTCGGCGCGCGCAATTCTAATATCCTGTTCCGCCGCGCGCCGTTGGGCTTCGAACTGCGCGAATTCAGGCCGTGTCGAGACCATCTGATCCGTATAGCGATCAATCTCGCTGGCAACCGGCAGCGCCGTCGCGAGATTAATGGTCGTCAACGGCCTTTGAAAGTCGTAGCCGATCAGCACGCGCACCCCGCCAGAAGCCACCGCCTCATCCGCGCGCGCCTTCTCCAGGTCGTCGCGCCGCTGGATGGTTTGTAAGCGCGCGCGCGTCACATCAACCTGCGCCACCTCGCCCCCACTAAAGAGCATGGCGGTGATGCGCTCGAACTCTTGGGCGGCCCCCAAACTCTGTTCGGCTGCCTGGCGCCGCGCCGTTGCCAGCACGAGCCCGTAGTAAGCCTCCACCGTCGATTCCACCAGCGCACGGCGCGCCACTTCCGTCCCGGCGTGCGCGGCCTCTAAGAGCGCTCGACTGCGCTCAAGGGTCGCGCGAAGGCGCCCGGCCGTATCCACGTCTCCGGCCATGCTGGCGAAGGCCTGGTACTCGCCGATCCCATTGTTGGCGATGAAACTCGGCCCGCGCGGAGTGCCCGGGGGCGGGCCTATCAGGGGAGATGTATAGATATAAGAGAGCGGGGCGGTGAAACGAGGCAGGAAGGCGGCACGCGCCTGTCGCACATCCTCGGCGGCAATCGACTCGTTAAAGCGGGCCTGCTGGTAGGCCGATGCCTGCGCCCCGGCGAGGCCGACGACCTGGTCAAGCGTCAAGGGGGCGCCTGCCTGAGCAGGTGGTTGGGCCGGTGTGGGGGTGGACGGCGTTTGAGACGGCGTGGGCGCGGCGGTGGTTGGCGTCTGGGCCGGCGTTGGTGTCTGGCTCGGAGCGGGCGTTTGAGTAGGCGTGGGCTGCTGAGCCGGTGACGGCTGTTGAGTTGGCGCTTGTGGTGATGGCGTACCTGATTGAACAGGTGGGGCTTGAGCAGGCGTCGGCGGCTGCTGAGCCGGAGCAGTTGATTGAGCCGGGCCTGTAGGTTGCGCCGGGGTAGGCTGTTGAGCAGGTGTTGGTGATTGTGATGGGGTGGGCTGCTGAGGCGGTCTGGCCGATTGGGCCGGTGGCGCCGTCGATTGAGGGGGAGCGGGGGTTGGCTGCTGGCTGCGCCCGGCGCCCGGCATGGCGACCACTAATACGGCCAGCACCAGGGCGGAGGCGAAACGGGCCTTCGATGGTATGTAGATACCGTCAATCAAACTATTCATTCATTCCCAACCGCTTTACCAGCAAGTAGAGCGCGCCACTCTTTACTGAAGTGAGAAGTGGCGCGCTACTGGCAACAGACTTGTCCTTATGTTATTGCTTGGTACCCCCGCCGGGCGCTTTCTCGCGTTGCTCCCGCTTCTTTTCGGCAGCCTCTTGCTGCTTATTTTCGTGCTCGACGCGCACGATCTTGCCATTAATTGCGCTAACCTGCACTTCGGTAATGGTGCCGTGCGCGTTGCGGATATCGAATGAGTAGACGAGCTTCCCTTGCTCGCGCTCTAACTCGCTGCTTTCGACAGTTCCGGGGGCGCGCCTGAGAGCCGCCTCACGCGCTTGCTCCATGGTAATCTTGGCCTGGCCTGCGAGTTTAGCCTGATCACCTGACTTCCTACCTTCCTGAGGTCTTGTCGCGGCCATGATGAGGGATCCTCCGGCCAGACATAGGGCCATGATGATCGCGGTCAGTGTTGTATTGCGCTTCATAAAAATATTCTCCTTCGGGCGACACCTTTAGTGACGCGCGTGCTACGTAGAGCCCGCCCCTTTACGGGAGAGCGTCCACATGATTTTGAGCGCACCATGCTGGGCGAGCAAACCTCTGGTTACGCTTATTTAATAATAATCTGCGAAAGATTAACAGAAGATTAATCAGCAGGTTAATAACCGTCAACCTACGGCCAAGTTCAAAAGAATCTTTTAAGTGTTGAATTAACGTGTGTACATTATTACGGCGAAGCAATATTAAAAGGCAGTGACGCGGGCGCCGGAAGGGTAACGACGAAGGCGCTGCCGCTCGGGGTGGAGTGGTCGAGCAGGATTCGACCATGATGCATCTCGGCAACCCAAAGAGCGATGGAGAGGCCAAGACCGGCGCCGCTCCCGTCGGAATTTTCGGTGCGGGAGCGAGTTTTATCCGTCCGGTAGAATCGCTCGAAGATGTGCGGCTGCGCTTCGGCGGGAATGCCCGAGCCAGTATCGGCGACCGTGATTACATAGTCTGCGTTACGTCGTTCGAGGCTCACGCGAACGACGCCGCCTGCCGGAGTATGCTTGATGCCATTATCAAGCAAGTTCAGGATCATTTGGCGGATCAACGCCTCATCGCCCCGAAAGGGAGTCTCTTCGACGGGCGGCTGATAAAAGAGCTCGAGACCACGCCCCGCTGCCAGCGAACGCACCGAGCGCACACAATCGCCGACGGTTTCATCCAGGTAGAAGTCTGTGAGGGAGAGCGGGAACTGTCCGGCATCGGCACGAGCCAGCGTGAATAGATCTTCGACGATTCTCGTCAACCGCCGGCCCTCGTCTTCCACGATCGCAAGCGACTCACGGTAATCCTGGGGCTCCCGTTCCTTCCGGGAGAGGGCCACTTCCGCCTCGCCACGCACAATAGCGACGGGCGTCCGCAGTTCGTGCGAAGCGTCGGCCATGAAGCGGCGCTGCTGTTCGAATGAGCGGTCAAGCCGTGACAGGAGATCATTAAAGGCGGACGCCAGCCGGCCCAGCTCACCGCGCTCGTTGGCGACCGCGAGGCGCTGGTGCAAGTTGGCTGCACCGATCCGGGTAGCTTGCTCGGCCATCGCGGCTACCGGCGCCAGGCTCTTACGTGCGAGAAAGTAGCCGCCAAGGCTGGCGAGCAAGAGCGCGAGCGGAACCGCAATATAGAACGAGCGCCGGACCTGCTCCAGCGTCTCTTCTTGGGCCTGAAGCGATTGCGCTATCACGACCGTGTATTTTCGCCCGCCGCTTTGTACCGGGGTGGCGAAAGCGCGGACGCGCCGCTTACCGTCGTGAAGCGTGGCGTAAGCGCGGCCGCCCGCCGAAGCTGAATCCAAAAGCGCGGCCATGTGCGGCAAGAGAGAGGAAACAGACGGCCACGGGTGTTTGCCCGCCTGGTATTCCGGTATGTCAGACGCGGCGAGAACGCGCCGCGACTCGTCGACGATGATGGCCTGTCGATCCTTAAAGCGAAACCCGCCTGTCGCCTCGGCGGCTGCGGCGTCGCCCGACTGGCCCTCATCGTTGAGTTCAGCGGCAAAGTTTGAGACGAAGGAGTTAGCCGTATCGGAGAGCGAATCATCAGTCCGCTGCCACGCCGTACGAGCGAGATACGCATAAGTGGCGACGGCGAAGATAACCAGCGCGAGCGCGAGCACGCCCGTGTACCAGAGGGTTAGCCGTGCACGCATCGAGTCAAGCATCACTGCTTCTCTTGGACAGGGTCCTGCCGGGAGCGACGCGCGCCGCCCTCTGCGCCGTCATCTGCGGCACGTTCAGCAAGAGACCCACTGAAAGGCGCGAGGATGTACCCTGCACCACGCCGCGTATGGATAAGTGGGGCCGGAAATCCATCATCCACCTTACGCCGCAGCCGGTTGATATAGACATCGATCAGGTTTGAGAATGGATCGAAACTCTCGTCCCAGACGTGTTCGGCGATCTCCGCCCGGCCGATCACCCTCCCAGCACTGCGTGCGAGGTATTCGAGCAGCGCGTATTCTTTTGTTGTTAATGAGATGGGATGGCCAGCGCGTGAGACGTGTTGGGCGCCAGTATCTATCACCAGATCGGCGATACTAATCGTTGCCGGACGGACTTCATGGCCACGCCGCTGCAAAGCGCGCAGTCGCGCCAGCAACTCACCGAACTCGAACGGCTTAGTCAGGTAATCGTCCGCGCCCATATCTAGGCCCATAATGCGGTCCGCCACGGCGTCGCGCGCCGTCAGCATCAGCACCGGGACATATGACCCCGCGGAGCGCAGCCGACGGCAGACCTCAAACCCGTCAAGTCCGGGGATCATCAGGTCGAGGATCATCGCGTCATAATCGTTGACCGATACTTTGTAGAGCGCATCTTCACCGTCGGCGGTCACATCCACCGCATAAGCCTGCTCGCGTAGACCCTTCGCCACAAATCGCGCGATGCGTGCATCATCTTCTACCAGCAATAATCTCATTTCGGTTCTTCACTCCTATTATAGACTATGTACCGGCAATGATTTTAGGCATGCCTAGAGGCGCTGATGTTTGAATTTTGTTTAGCACCCCGCTAGACAATTTAAGTTCTTGAGCCAGAATTAATCTTCTATTAATCTTTTCTGGATTATAATTAAGTAAGCGTAGCTATAAATCTTCCCCTTATGAATCTTATGCCCCACAGGAGGCTGTGATGAGACTTTGTGTTCTAAAACATTTATCTATCTGCCTGTTCATTCTGGTTCTGACTGCCGCCGGATGCTTTGGCCAGGCGTCTTCATCCGGCTACCATCTAATCAAGAAAACCACGCTCGGTGGCGAAGGCACCTGGGACTACCTCACGGTGGATAGCGACGCGCGCCGGCTCTATATTTCTCGCGGAACTCATGTGATGGTGGTTAACGCGGATACGGGCGCGGTGGTGGGTGATATTCCCGACACGCCAGGTGTGCACGGCGTCGCGATCGTTTCGAAGGAAGGCAAGGGCTTTACCAGTAACGGACGCGACTCGACAGTGACGATCTTCGATCTCAAGACGCTGAAGGCGCTTAAGCAAGTCAAGGTTGGCAAGAATCCGGACGCGATCATCTACGATCCGGCCTCGCACCGCGTCTTCACATTCAACGGGGCCAGTTCTGATGCGACGGCGATAGATGCGCGGAGCGGCGAGGTGGTCGGGACGATCGCGCTCGGGGGGCGGCCCGAGTTTGCCGCGGCTGATGGTAAGGGCAGGGTGTTCGTTAACCTGGAGGACAAGAGCGCTGTCGTCGCGCTCGATTCACACAAACTCGCAGTCAAATCGACCTGGCCCCTGGCGCCATGCGAGGAGCCTTCAGGACTGGCGATGGATCGCAAGCACCAGCGGCTGTTCGTCGGGTGCAGCAATAAAATGATGGCCGTTGTGAATGCTGACAGCGGTCAGATTATAACCACGCTGCCGGTCGGCAGCGGCGTTGATGCCAACGGCTTTGATCCGAAAAGCGAGCTGGCTTTCAGCTCTAATGGGGACGGCACACTGACGGTCGTCCATGAAGACTCTCCAGACAAATTTAGCGTAGTTGATAATGTCACCACCCAGAGGGGGGCGCGCACAATGGCGCTCGACGAGAAGACGCATAATGTATTCCTTGTGACGGCGGAGTTTGGACCCCCACCGGCAGCGACGGCGGAGCGGCCGCATCCGAGGCCGAGCATCGTGCCCGGAACATTTATGCTGTTGGTAGTTGGAAAAGGACCTTCGACCTAAGCCTTAGACTGGTTGCTTCAATCCAGCACCGAGATTAGCCGGTGGATCGCCTTCGATCCGCCCGTTAACTATCTGGGTAGTGCTCTTCCCGTCAGCATCAATTGGTTGTTCGGAGATGTCATAAACACACAAAGTAGAGCGACAGATAGAAAGTCCCTGGAGCGGGGTCTAAGGGAAAAGCGTCATGCCTAATCGTAAGTTATTATTCGTCCTCTCCCTCTGGCTCTTTGCCGCGTCCCCGAATTTGGTATGCAAACCTGCCCTGGCAGCATCCGGCGCTGCCACGGGCAACATCAAATGCACCGTCAGAGCGACCACCGGAACGGCGAACACGCATGCTGCTCCGCTCCCCGGCGCGCAACTCACGCTCGCCAATCGAGATCTGCCAGGCAAATCAATTAAAACCATCTCGGATGACTCGGGTAATTTCGCTTTTACGAATCTGCCCGCCGCAAATTACCTGTTGACGGTGGAAGCCAACGGGTTGCCAACCGTAACGCGCGAGATTAGCCTAACGGCGGGCGCAACCCTCAATGTCGAGATCGAGCTGACGGCAAGCATTTCAGAATCTGTCACCGTGCGCGACGAAGAGGGCTTGCTCAGTACGGCCGAGACGACCATCTCCAACGTCGTGCGCGAACGTGCGCTGAAAAACCTGCCGTTGCGCGCCGAGAATTACCAGAGCGCGCTGCCCCTCACGCCGGGCGTGGTGCGCGACCAGAATGGGCTCGACCACGTCAAGGGGGCGCGTGCCGGCCAGAGCGCCTACACCGTCAACGGGGCGGATGTCACTGATCCGGTCACCGGGCAGTTAGCTTTCGACATTCCGATTGAAGCGGCCGCCAACGTGCAGATCGAAGAGAACCCTTATTCGGCAGAATTCGGGCGGTTAACAGGCGGGGCGATCAATTTGGAGACTAAAACCGGCGGCAACAAGTTTAAGTTCACCGCCGCTCGTTTCTTCCCGACGTTTCGCTATATTCTAAGCGGCCCGATCGATTCGTTTAGGCCACGAGTGACGCTGAGCGGCCCCATCATCCACGACCGGCTCTTCTTCCTGCAATCATTTGAATACCGCTTCACACGCACGCGCGTGCCGAGTTTGGCCGCCCCTCGCGACGATTCGACCTCCGAGGCTTTCAATTCCTTCACGCAGCTGGATCTCACTATTAATAACAACAACCGGGTCAAGTTTGTCGCGTCATTCTTCCCGCAGAAGGCGCGCTACATCGGACTGAACACCTTCAACCCGCAGGAGGCGACACCGAATATAAAGCAGCGCGGCGCACTCTTCTCCGTCTCCGAGCAGGCGATCTTTAAGGACGCCTCGTTTCTCTCATCGACATTGAGCTACAAGAGCTTTGGCGTAGACGTGTTTGCGCAAGGTGAGAAACCTTTGACGCTCGCGCCGGACGGCAATACGGGCAACTACTTTGCCGATACACGTCGCCGGACGCGACGCATCCAGTGGCAGGAGACCTACTACGCACGACCCTTCACACTGCGCGGTCAGCATTCTTTGAAGTTCGGCACAGAGGTTGATCAAGCGTCATTATCAGGCCAATTCCGCAACCACCGAATATTGATTCGTCGCCACGACGGCACGCTCGCCCAGCGCATTGACTTCCGGGGGCCGGGCGTTGTCACGAGCAGCGCGGGCGAGGTCGCGGCCTTCGTGCAGGACCGGTGGGTTTTAAGCCCCCAACTGACGGTGGACGCCGGCGTGCGATTTGACCGCGATGGGGTTACTAAGCGTGGGAATCTGGCACCGCGTCTTTCGTTTCTCTTCCTGCCGCTCAGAGATAGTCGCACAATTATTCGCGGCGGTTTCGGCCTCTTCTACGATCGCACCCCACTCTCGGCAGCTTACTTTGAGGCCGTCAACCAGAATCTGGATAATGGGGATGATGAGCTTAGCTTTGACTCTTCGGGAAATCCCGTTCAGCAGACAATTTTCAGAGAGGTGCCGCAGCGGGTCGTCAAGACGTTCGGGCCCGACGGCCGGACCCTGATCGACGGCCCGCGCCGCTTCATCAACGATGTCGAAGGACCCTTGCGCAACCCGCGCAGCCTGCGTTGGAGCTTGCAGTTTGATCAAGGAATAACAGAGCACCTGACGGCGCGCATCGGCTATCTACAACGTTTGACGAGGGGTGATCTGATTATTGATCCGCATGTGAACGGGCCCAGAATGGGCGAACTGGTTCTGAGTAGCCGGGGTCAATCGCGCTATCGCGAGCTGCAACTGCTCCTTGCCTATAACAAACCCCGGGTTGGCAACTGGAACGCTTCTTATGTCTGGTCGGGAGCGCACGGCGACCTCAACACGGTGGACAACTTCCTCGGAGATTTCCCGGCGTTTGTCGTGCGGCCCAGTGAGTACGGGCCGCTCCCCTTTGACGCGCCACACCGTTTTCTAGTTTATGGTGAGTTAAAGACGCGCTATGACATCACAATGGCGCCCAGCTTCGAGGTTCGCTCAGGCTTCCCCTTCTCAGTTGTTAATGAGCAGTTGGATTTCGTCGGACCACGCAACCGGGCGGGACGCTTTCCGACTTTCATCTCGCTGGATGCGCAAGTAACAAAGGGCTTTCGTATCCCTAAATTAGACAGGAAGATGCGCGTCGGCGTGGCAATTTTTAATATCACGAATCACTTTAACCCGCGTGACGTTGAGAACAATCTTGGCAGCCGGCACTTCGGACAATTCTTCAATAGCCTGGGAACATCGGTGCGTGGTAAGTTTGAACTCGATTTCTAGCCCATCACACCATAGGCAGCACGACCCGCATATCGAAGTAGATAATGGGAAGACAATGCAACGGAAAATTTAGGCGACGCATCGAAGCGAATTCGACTATGCGAAGTCACTGGCTGCTCTTTAATTCGATCTTTCGTTGCTGCGCCTTAGTGGCTTTGTGCGTGTGCGCCGCAGCTTCATGCCTCGGGCAACAGAGCGCGAGCGTTCCAGGTCTACGCGTGGAGGTGACAGATACAGAGCAACGCCCGTTGCCCGGCGCACGCTGCTCACTGTTGCGTTCAAGTGATACCTCTGCAGTTGTTGCGACTGCGATAGCCGATCAGAAGGGCGTAGCAGTTTTCTCATCAATCGCGCCCGGTCTTTACACGCTTCGTGTAGAGAATAAAGGCTTCAATAGTGTCAGCAACCCCAATGTTGTGATCAAAGACGGGTCAACGGCCGAGATTGCGGTAGCGCTCCCGGTCGCATCTGTTGCTGAGAGTGTCACAATCACCACGCCTTCTGATGCTGAGACAACTGTCGCGGCGGGAGCTTCCACACCCGCAGGCAATCTCCAGCGCGAAAGTCTGCGCGGGCTTCCGCTCGCCACCGCCCGCTTTGATGAGGCGCTGCCGCTCGTGCCCGGCGTTGTGCGCTCGTCAACCGGAGAGATTAGCATCAAGGGGGCAACCGAGCAGCAGAGTAACCTGGTAATTAATGGCCTCAACGCCTCGGACCCGGCCACGGGCAATTTCCGGTTGAACCTCCCCATCGATTCGGTCGAAGCGGTGCAGGTCTTTCAGCACCCGTACACGGCCGAGTACGGGCAGTTCACCGGCGGTATCACGAGGGTTGAGACCAGACGCGGAGGCGACCACTGGCACTTTGAGCTTAATGACTTTCTTCCCGATCTACGCTTTAGAAAGAGGAGCATCCGCGGCATCGCGGAGGACACACCGCGCTTAAACTTCAACGGCCCGCTGATTGCCAATCGTCTCTATCTATCGCAGTCGCTTTCCTACACCTTTTCGCGGCGTCCGGTGCGGGGCCTTCAGTTTCCCTTCGACGAGACGAAGACCGAAGCGGTGAGCTCTTTCACCCAAATTGATCTGCTTCTCAACAGCCACCATACGCAGACCTTCACGTTCGGTTTCTTTCCCGAGCGCGACCAGTTTGTCGGCCTGGACTTCTTCCGGCCACAGCCGGTGACGCCCAACTATAAGCAGCGCAATTTTATTTTCACCGTCCGCGACAATTACACGCTCGGCGGCGGCCTGCTTGAGTCTGCCGTCTCAATTAAACGTTTCAACGCCAACGTGTGGGGGCAAGGGACGGATGAACAAACGTTGACGCCGACGGTCGAGCAAGGTAATTACTTCGCCACTCAGGACCGCAGCTCTCGGCGGCTGGAGTTCTTTGAAGTCTACACACTGCCCACACAGCACTGGCTGCGCGGCTCGCACGAAATCAAAGTCGGGTTTGACTTCAATAGTGTCAGCAACCGCCTCCTCTACGCCGCGCGCCCTGTGAATGTCACACGCTCGGATGGGACGCTTGCCGAGCGGATCGTCTTTGATCGGGCGCCACTGATTCTGGCAAACAATCGAGAGTACGTTGGCTTTGCGCAGGACCGCTGGTTATTGCGGCCGAACCTGAGCTTCGATATAGGCCTGCGTTATGAGGATCAGCGGATCGCCGATGAGACGAACCTGGCGCCGCGTGCGGGCTTTGCCTGGTCGCCGTTTAATGGAGATCGGACCGTGCTGCGCGGTGGCATCGGCCTCTTCTATGACAAGGTGCCGCTTAACATCCGCAGCTTCGCGCGTTACCCGGCGCGCGTGGTTACGCGCTATGCCGCCGACGGGCAAACAGTGATTGATAGCCGTCGTTACGCTAACGTGCTTGTCGACTCGGCACCCGTGGCGCCACTAGCCTTCACGCATTCGGACACCAGAGCCGGTTTCGTGCCGGAGAACCTGACGTGGAACATTGAGGTTGACCAGATCATCGAGCCGTGGCTCAGCCTGCGCGCAAATGTTACCGGCAGCCGGACCAATCACATCTACATCGTCAATCCTGAGCTGGATTACCGGGGTCAGAGCGCCATTGTGTTACGCTCGGCGGGACACGCTACATATCGTGCGCTCGAGCTAACAGCGCGCTTCGTGCTGCCGGAGAAGAATGCGGTCTACGTCTCGTACGTGCGCGCGCGCGCGCGGGGCGACCTTAATGATTTCAATAATTATTTCGGCGACTTCGGCGCGCCCGTCATCCGTCCCAATCAATACTCGAATCTTTCCTTTGATGCGCCTCACCGCTTATTAGCATGGGGGACACTGGCGCTGCCACACCGCACGACTGTTTCGCCCATTGTTGAATGGCGGAGCGGATTCCCCTTTTCCGTCCGCGACGTGGAACAGAATTTCGTCGGGCTGAGCAATTCAGACCAAACGCGTTACCCCCACTTCCTGGCGCTCGATCTGGAGGTCGCCAAAGAGTTTAAGGTGACGAATAAGTATGGCGTGCGCCTTTCGTTACGCGGCTTCAATCTGACCAATCACTTCAACCCGCGCGACGTGCGTGCGAACGTAGCCGATCCACGCTTCGGAGAGTTTTTCGCCTCATATTATCGTTACTTCACCGGCGGCTTCGACATTATCTTCTGAGCATCGCGGTAGCTCCGTCTCATCCCCGGGCTTTCGCGCCGGAATCCCACCTGAGGCATCGATGGTGAGCAAAGCGGCTGGATGACGTGGCATTAATAAATGGAACGGCGTGGAGGCACGCCCCTTCCGGCCTCCACGCCGCTGACCACATCGCACCCTCGAACAAACATTGCCGAGGAGCCCCACTTGCGCGCAGTCACGATTTTTGCGGGTTACTCCCGCGCCAAACCTCAATCGGTATTCTGCCGGGGTAACGAAAGAACAGACCATACGGCGATAGTCGTCCGATTATTCAAAGTATCAATGTTGGTTGAAGGATGGTTCGCACCGTTCACCAGCTTCATCTAATAACGCGAGAAACCGGGCGAAACCCAATCACCTACGCCAACTTTTTAAGGCTTTGTGATCACCTCTCGGGTGAAGAATATGACCTGAGGGTTCTGAGTGCGGAAAAGCTTGGTTGAGAAGACTGAAGGGAAAGCTGAAAAGCCGAACGGCGGGGAGCATTATCAGGCCGAATAAATATCTAAATCCTGCATGACCATGCTCCTCGCCCGCCTTGAGATGTTACCTTTGCGTGACTGCAGCGGCACGCACACCTAGACGCTCAAACTTACAGGGGATGTATCGAGAAAGGCTTCGACGACACGCGGGTCAAACTGTTTGCCCCCGTTCCTGCGCAGTTCCGCCACCGCTTCACCGTGAGTAAGAGGTCTACGGTACGGGCGCTCCGCGATCATCGCATCGTAGGTGTCTGCGACCTGCACGATGCGCGCCATAAGTGGTATGTCTTCGCCCCCGAGCTTGTGCGGGTAGCCGCGGCCATCCCAGCGCTCGTGATGATGCTGTGTGCGTATGCGAAGCTCCGCGGGAAGATTAAAGTATGAAGCCAGCAGCGCGCCGAAGCTCGGATGCAGATGCAGTATGAAAAGCTCGGCGCGTGTGGGCTTGCGCGGGCAATTAAGGATAAGTTCGGGGACGAGCATCTTGCCAACATCATGCAATACGGCGGTATAGGCAAGTTGCTTTAAACGTGCATCATCGAAACCGAAGGCGCGTCCCGTGGCGCGCGCAAATTTGGCCACGCGCACGCTATGATAATACGTGGAGGGCCGTGCCCGCCGGAACCGCTTGATCAGGGCCTCCGTGCCATCGAATTTGTAAATTTGACCGATTGATTTGAGACGCTTTAAAGCGCCTTGTAAATAGTTTGCCCAGCTTCCGTTTACCAGCCGAATAGTCGCAGTGCCGGTGGCTTCCAGAGTCATTTCATCGTACATGACGGGACTCCTTTTGAGTCAAAAAAGCCAGTCTGACGGGGGAAGGGATCATGACCAAAGAAGAGCCTTACGCAACTGTGGCGGAAGTAAGGCTGTTCACCCAAAAGTAATGGCATTCGGCGTGCCATGTCTCATACCTGATACAGCCAAGCAACGGGGTTACGAAGTAGATCCGGCGGGTTGAAAAAAGGCGCTTACGAGCGGCAAAAATAACGGTAACCCTAATTAAATTTGGCCTGTTTGGGTTAAGAAATTACGTGAAGTTTTAAGAAAACTGGTCTGGCAGCCCTTGAATGGGATAAATCAGTTCCTATAGGCGGGCCGTTTCCCAGCCGCACGAAATGGTGTCTATAATAGTGCGAAAGGGCGCATAGTGACGGAAGCAGCAGTCGGTTTGTGGTAAACTCGCACCGCGAAGCGCCGGGGATAGTCTCAGTGGTAAAGGTTATTAGGCTGGACTGATGAGTAACGCACAATCACCGCACGGCTCTGAGAGCGAAATCGAAGCGGCACTGCTGGATGCCGAATTGTTCCTCAAGTATCACGCGCCTGAACGCGCAATCAAGCGGTTGCGTGGAGCGCTTGAGCGCAGCCCGCGCTCCGTTCAACTGCGCGAGCGGCTTCGCGAGATCGCCGCCGCCAATAAGCATAAGGAGGAGGCGGCGCGCCAATGTTTGGCGCTCGCCAGCCTCTACATCGAACGCGACGATTTCGATACGGCGCATGACCGGCTGCTCGAAGCCAAACAACTGGACCAGCGCATTTCGATCGCCTCCGGTCTGGAAGCGATACGCCGCGCTCGACGCCCTGACCTGCCGCGCCCAAGCGAGACAGCGGTTGACCAGCGCATCGTGACGCTCGCCGGAGACCTCGCCGTGATCAGCATCTTCGATGCGATACAGGTCATCGAAAACGCACGTTTAACGGGCAACCTCGTGATCACATCTCACGCGCAACCGGGCCGCGTTTTCTTCAACGAGGGGCGCGTCGTCGGCGCGGAAACCGAGGGGGCCGCCGCCGAAGGCGCTTTCCGAAAAATTGTCGAAGCGACAAGCGGCATGTTCGAGTTCGAAAAATCCAGCCAAGAGTTTCCCGTCACGATCACCGCCGCGAGCAACACAAACCTCATTCTTGACGCGCTGCGGCAACTGGACGAAGAAAAGAAGTAGGCTGAAGAAGGCAGAAGTAAAAAGGCAAAAGATAAAAGGGCGGATCACGGATCAAATTTATTAAAATAGGTTTCCGCCTTACTCTTCCTTTTACCTTTTTACTTCTTCAGTCCAGGAGCACGCGTGTGCTGAGGGCCTCGGCGCGTTCAAGCGCCGAGAGCAGGCGCAGGAACTGCTGATAATTTCTACCACGTGTATAAAGCCGCGCCCGTTCGGAGGCGGAGAGATCGTTGCGCAATACGAAGTCTAGAAAATCGTAGTAATCGGCCGTCGCGGCCAAGGGCAGCTCACGTGTATAGGTAGTTCGCGTGGAATCTTCGGAGCGAAATCCGGCGAGCATATCGAACAGGTTATCGGTTGTGATATGAGCGGCTTCACGCGTGAGCTGGATCGGCAATCGAAGCTCGAAGAAGCGCAACCCCTGTGGCGTCGTCACGCGCCGCAACTCTTTAGTGGCTTCGCCGTCGAAAGGCGACTCCGCATCAACGAGTATGCGCAGGAGGCGCGGCTGGTCCTCACGGTCAAGCGTATCAAGGGCGAGCTGAACACGGTCGGCGATAAACTTTTCGAACTGCGCCTCAACCGGATAACTGATACGGCCAAGGCAGCCAACCGCTTCGCCTTCACCCGCCGCTTCCGCCGGCAAGCATGCCGGACATGTTGCGCACACAACTGTTTCCGCCTGCATCATCTCAACTTCCGCGCCCGCGTCTTCGATAAAGCGGAGCTTGTCTTCGGTCGGCGCCCCCCTATCGCCCGTCGTCAGGCGGGTGTGTATGTTGCTCAGACGTCCCCACCCGCGCAGGTGCTTCTCGGCATAACGTGCGCGCAGGACACACGGGTATTCAACCGCGAACTCTAAAGACAATTTCTTCCCCCTTGCTCGACAAACGGCGTCATAATTTCCTCAGATGATTGCTAACACACCGGCATGCGGCGGGGCAAGCGGGCAGCGCCTTCGCACACGGCCCCGGAGGCTAAAATGTTTGTCGCCCGTCTCATACTGGGATTTGACCGTGCTCGGCGGTCAATGAAAAAATGTGGTGGAATATTTTCACCGGACAAGCCCATGACGTATAGCTTTGAGAAGTCTGGCGTGACAATCCCACGCTATCCGCCCGGCCCCAAGCGCAGGTTCTTTGGGGCCAACTTATATGTCTACCGGCGCAACCCGCTGGCCTTCCTCGAAGCGGTCGCACATGAATATGGGGATATTGGCCATTTCAAGTTCGGCCCGCAGGATGTTTTCTTTCTCAATCATCCCGATTACATCAAGGATGTGCTGGTATCTCACCACCAAAATTTCCTCAAAGGTCTGGCGCTGCAAAGGTCAAAGCGGTTGCTGGGCGAGGGGCTGCTGACCAGCGAGGGCGACTTTCATCGTCGCCAGCGGCGGCTCGCTCAACCGGCTTTTCACCGGCAGCGCATTGCGGGCTATGGAGCGATCATGACCGAATACGCCGCCCGCAGGCGCGACACTTGGCGCGATGGCGAGACGCTGGATATCTCACAGGAGATGATGCGTTTGACGCTCGGTATCGTCGGCAAGACGCTGTTCGATACGGACATCGAGTCGGAAGCGCAGGATGTCGGCCGCTCGCTGACCACGATCATGGAAATGTTCAATAGCCTAGTGCTCCCTTTTTTCGAGCTGCTGGAAAGACTCCCGCTGCCGCAAAACCGCCGCTTCAAGCAGGCACGTGAGCGCCTTGACGCGATCATTTACCGGATGATTGATGAGAGGCGCCGAAGCGGCGAGGATCATGGTGATCTGCTCTCGATGCTGCTCGGCGCGTGCGACGAAGAGGGCGGCGGTGGCGGTCGGATGACCGATACAGAGGCGCGCGACGAAGCGCTGACGATCCTTCTCGCGGGCCACGAAACGACCGCCAACGCGCTGACGTGGACGTGGTATCTACTCTCGCAGCATCCCGATATTGAAGCCAAGCTGCATGCGGAACTCGACGCGGTGCTCGCCTCGAGGCTGCCCACGCTCGCCGACGTCGGGCGGTTAAGCTATACGGAGATGGTGCTCGCCGAAGCGATGCGCCTGTACCCCCCGGCGTGGGCGCTGGGTCGCATGACGATCAATGATTACGAGGTTGGCGGCTACCTCGTGCCCGCCGGCTCGCTTGTCCTGATGAGCCAATACGTCATGCATCGCGACGCGCGTTTTTTCCCGGAACCGCAATGCTTCGATCCCGAGCGTTGGACGCCGTCGGCGCGCGAGGCGAAACCGCAGTTCTCCTACTTCCCGTTCGGCGGCGGCCCGCGCCGCTGCATCGGCGAAGGCTTTGCCTGGATGGAAGGCACTCTCCTGCTCGCTACACTGGCCCAACGGTGGCGGCTGCGGCTCGTCCCCGGCCACCCGGTGGCGCTCCAACCGGCCATCACCCTCCGCCCGAAACACGGCGTGCGGATGATAGTGGGCAAAAGGTGATGGTCTGCCAGGTAACCCGAGCGATAGAGAAAAGTTCCTGATTAAGAGGCAGGGTTCAAAAACCTTGCCCTCTTGACAGCTAACGCCGCGGGATGAAGCCTTGCGCCTCTCCGTTCGGTGCTTCAACCAGCGGCATGTTTCGAGGGTGATAGCGTTGTAGGTGTCTCCTGTATGCGGCAACCTCTTGCTCGGTGCGGTTCCTGGACCAGCCGAGATACTTTTGCGCCACCCGCGCCGCGACCCTGTCTGCGCCGAGCCCGACCGACGGGCCGAGCCCGACCATTGTGCGTCGCAAGAGACAGTCGCCCAGAGTTTGAGCAAACTCGTGGCGAAACGAGATCAAAATTTCCGCGCCGATGGCGCCGGTCTCCGGATCGAACGGTTCTTTGAGCTCGGCGTCCCTGGCATCGAGCTTAAGGATTTCAGAGGCACGCGTCCCATAAATTCGCAGGAGTCGCCCCGCGGCCTCCACGGGAAGCAAGCTCTCACGCTTGAACCTCCCGCCGAACGCCGCGAAGTTTTCAACGGCGGCACCGGGAAGCGCCTCCCGGGCCGTCATACAATCAGGCGATCTTCTGCCCAGCTTCCTGAAGAGAAGGTCCACGGTCTGCTCCGATAGGTTCCGATACGTGGTGAGCTTGCCGCCGATGATGGAAATGAGACCGTCCGGGTCGGGGGCATGATCGTGAATAAAATGGCGACGGGTGGCGCCCTTTTCATCCCGGCTATTCACGTACGGCAGAGGCCGGACGCCGGAATAGGTGTAGAGGATCGAGTCGCGTGCCAGGCGCGCTGCCGGAAGGATTCGATTTGTCTCCCGGATCAGGTAATCAATCTCTTTCCCATCTGCCTCCACATTGTCCGGATCGCCGTCGTATTTAATATCGGTCGTTCCGATAAGGTATTTGCCGGTCCAGGGAATGATGAAAAATGGCCGCCCGTCCTCAAGGGCTTCGGCGTACAGCGCAACATCCGGAGCGCCGGGGAACTGATCGACGATCAGATGGCTTCCCTTAGTGCCGCCGATCATCCGTTCAGGGCGATGGGCCAGACTTGCTAAGACCTGATCCACCCACGGCCCGGCGACGTTCACAATAACCGGTGCGCGCGCAATGTATTTGTCGCTTCCCAGCGAATCTGTAAACTCAACGCCACTGACGGCCCCACCCTCCGTGATCAGACGGTCAACCCGTGCGTAGGTGAGAACAACGGCGCCGTGCTCATACGCGGAGAGAGCATTCTCGACCACGAGTCGCTCGGCGTATTCGACCTGAGCGTCGTGGTAAATCGCCGCCCCGTGGAGTCCTTCGGAGGCAAGAGCAGGCACACGTCGCAGGGCCTCGGCGCGGGTGATCATGCTGTAACGCTTCAGTGATTTGTCGAACGAAAGAAGATCGTAGGCGGTCATTCCGGCACGGATGGTCCACCACCCGCGCCTGCCCTGCGCGTAGATGGGGATCAGGATCGGCAGCGGCCTGACCAGATGCGGCGCGGTATGGAAGAGCCGCTCGCGCTCGCGTAATGACTCGCGAACGAGCCCGACCTCTCCGTGCTCCAGGTAACGCAGCCCGCCATGAATCAGGCGTGTCGAGTAACTGGTCGTCCCGCCGGCGATGTCGCCCTTGTCAAGCAGGAGGACTTTCAAACCGCGCATCGCGGCGTCACGCGCGATGCCCGCGCCGTTGATCCCCGCGCCGATGATGATGACATCGAACCGGGTGTGCTCGATATCAGATGGGATACGTCCGGACATCAATGCCTGTCTAATTTGAGGCGTCTTCCTGTTCCCAACCCTTAGCGCGTTCGACGGCCCTGAGCCAGCGCGCGTGCAGCCGGTCGCGCTCTTTTCCGCTGATCCGGGGCTCATAGCGCCGGCCTATTTCCCATTTAGCGTCAAGCTCTTCTTTGCTGTCCCAGTAGCCGACGGCGAGGCCGGCGAGGTAAGCCGCGCCCCGCGCCGTCATCTCTTTTTCCCGCGGCGTCTCGATCGGCACGCCCAGAATATCCGCCTGGAACTGCATTAGAAAACTGTTCTCGACGGCCCCACCGTCCACACGAATCTCCTTCAACCTGATACCCGAATCACGCTCCATTGCGCTGACAACATCGCGTGTCTGGTAGCACATACTCTCAAGGGCGGCCCGCGCGATGTGTGCGCGCGTGGTGCCACGCGTGAGGCCCACGATGACGCCGCGCGCGTAAGGATCCCAGTGCGGCGCCCCCAGCCCGGCAAGGGCCGGGACGAAGTAGACGCCGTCATTTGATTCGACGGACTCCGCCAGCGCCTCTGTCTCCGCGGCGTCCTTGATTATCCCGAGGCCGTCGCGCAGCCACTGCACGGCCGCGCCCGTGATAAAGATCGCGCCTTCGAGCGCGTACTCGACCGGCTCATTACCGACGGCCCACGCAATGGTCGTCAAGAGACCCGCCTTGCTCGCGATGGCGCGCCGGCCCGTGTTCATGAGTAGGAATGAGCCTGTTCCGTAGGTGTTTTTGGCAAGCCCCTCGCCATAGCAAGCCTGACCGAAAAGCGCCGCCTGCTGGTCGCCGGCGATGCCCGCCACCGGGATTTTTTCGCCGAAGAAAACCGCCGGGTCGGTGTGACCGTACACGGAGGCCGAAGGCTTTACTTCCGGCAGCACGGAGACGGGGACGTCGAGCGCCTTCAGTAGCTCGTCGTCCCAGCGTAGGTCATGGATGTTGTACATCAGCGTGCGAGAGGCGTTGGAGTAGTCCGTAATGTGTGCACGGCCGCCCGTCAGTTTCCACACGAGCCAGGAGTCTATGGTGCCGAAAGCGATCTCGCCTTTACGGGCGCGCTCTCTCAATCCGCGCGTGTGATCGAGGAACCACTTGACCTTGGTCCCGGAAAAATAGGCGTCAATGACGAGCCCGGTCTTACTGCGAAAGATCTGCTCAAGTCCCTGCGCTTTTAGCGCATCGCAGGTGGCGGCCGTCCGCCTGTCCTGCCATACGATGGCATTAGCGATTGGCTCTCCCGTCGCCCGGTCCCACATCAAGGTGGTCTCGCGCTGGTTGGTGATTCCAACCGCGCGCAGATCGCCTGCCTTAATATCGGCCTTTCTAAGCGCGCTCTTCACAAGGCTGAGGCCGACGTTCCATATCTCATTGGGGTCGTGCTCAACCCATCCCGGCTGCGGGTACTGCTGCGCAAACTCCGAGTAGGACTGGCTCTTGATGTTCCCGTCGTGATCGAAGATGATGACTTTCGTCCCCGTCGTGCCCTGATCAATAGCCAGTATGTAGCCGTCGCTCATCTTCGATCCTCCACCGCAATTTCAAAACCGGTTATTCTGCGCTCGGCCCAGCGCTGGAGCCAGGGAGACCTGCCGGCGCGGAAAAGATACCAGAACCTAGGACTGACTAAGAAATCCTTTACTCCGGTTTCAATCATGTTTACCACATGTCTCTCTGACGAACCTTGCGCTTGAATAAGAGTTTATCCAGTCCTGATTTATGGCATCGCGTGGTGCGGCGCACGAAATAGTGCCGGACGTGCACCATCTCGCATAAATAGGTTATTCATAGCATCGGTAGCTCAAGGCAAAACCTGGAAATTCAGTAAGTTATTGGTTGCCAAGCGGCGAAGGGCACACGCTTTGCTCAAGCGTTAGATATCAGATAAGCCCTCGCAAGTGCTTTTCTCTCCGGCGCGCTGTTTCTCCCGCTTTTAACATGAAGCGCGAGCGGTGAGTCTCCCCAGATCCGACTAGACATACTTAAGGAGCTTAGCCTCATGCGTTTTACTCGACTATTGCCTGTGGCGTTTCTCTTCCTTCTCACCGCCGCGCTCGCGCCCGTGATGAATGTACGCGCGGACGAAGGCGGCGATGATACCAATGAAGAGACGGCGCGCGTCATGCGTGTGAGTCTCTTAAGCGGTGACGTTAGCCTGCGTCGCGCGGGATATGAAGATTGGGAGCAGGCGAGGCTCAACATGCCGCTGGTCGAAGGCGACACCCTGGCGACCGGGCGGGATGCGCACGTCGAAATCCAAGTGGACGCGCGTAACTTCGTGCGGCTCGGGGCCGATTCCGTCCTGAGCGTCGTCACATTGCGTGACGAAGGCATCGCGCTCAGTCTTACCGAAGGGACGGCGACGGTGCGCCTGGAGCGCTTTGACCGCGACCGCGAATACTTCGAAGTTGATGCGCCGAAAACGACAATGGCGACCGAGAAGCGCGGGCTTTATCGTCTGGATGCGTCGCGCGATGGCAGCGTACGACTAACTGTGCGCGATGGCGGGCTCGCCCGCATCTACTCGGAAACATCCGGCTTCACACTGGGCGATGGTCGCCGCGGCGAGCTTCTTGCCGACGGCTCAGGAACAGGCGATTGGGAATTGACCGGCGCATCGCCGCTTGATGAATGGGACCGGTGGAATGAAGATCGCGAACGATATCTCGCTTCCCGCCTGCGTGACGAGCAGCGCGAGCGTTATTACGACAGCAACGTCTGGGGCGCGGAAGAGCTAGACTCTTACGGCCAGTGGTCCTATGCCAACGAGTACGGCTGGGTCTGGCGCCCGCAGGTGACTTACATTAACAACTACAATAACTGGGCCCCGTACCGCTACGGCCACTGGGCGTGGTGTCGGCCGTTCGGCTGGACGTGGGTGGGCGACGAGCCGTGGGGCTGGGCGCCGTATCATTACGGTCGCTGGGTCTATTTCAATAACAGTTGGTGCTGGGCCCCGCGCGGCTACTACAATTACCAGCATCGAAGCTGGTGGCGTCCGGCACTCGTCGCATTCGTTTTTATACCGACATCTTACGGCGAGCACATCGCGTGGTACCCGCTTGGCTATCACCAGCCTGACCCCCGCCGTTACTACTGGCAGCAAAACGCCGGCCGCCTGACGCCCTTACGCGGGAATGAGCTGGCAAACCTGCAGCGAATCAACCCCGCTTACTTGCGCGCCGTGACAACGCTGCCCGCCAGTAACTTCGGCGCGGCGACAGTACGCGCTCAAGCCGCCCCGTCTGATATCGCGCGACGTGCCATTACGAGCGAGCCTGTCCGTGGCAGCTTGCCCGTAAGGCCGGTCAACGCCCGCTCAAGCAATAGCGCCGATGCAAATACGCTCTCGCGCACGAACGTCGCGCGTCCTGCTCCAACCGCTGCTCCGGCGCGTCTGCTGCCTAACCGTCCGACGGGAGCGGCAACGCGCACTCCGGGTGTCGCCCTCGATAACGAGCTCCGCCGCACCCGTCTTTACAACGGTCGCGAGCCGCGTCCGGCGGTGGTTGGAAACGGGGTGAGTAGCGGCGCTACGTCGAGCGGAAGCACCGGCGCAGTCGTGCGACCCCCTCGCCCGGCCATGCGGCCACCTGTCGAGCGGAATATCGAGCGAGGTCTGGATAGATCTGGCAGCGCACAGACCGGCGCGCGCCCCGCTCGACCGGCGCGACCTAGTACGCTGGACCAGCGTTCGCCGTCTCCTGGTGTAAATGAGCGACCGGCGTATGTGGAACGCAAGGCCACACCAGTTCCACGCCCGCGGCCCTCCGTTCCGCAACCCGGCTCTGCTTACGAGCGGCCGGCGCGACCTGAGTGGCGCGACAGGCCTACGTATACAGCACCGCGCACGGAAACGCCTTCGCGCCGGGCAGAGCCATACTATTCACCGCGATCACAGCCGCCCGCATCAAGGCCGGAGCCGAGTTCACCGCCGCGCCAGCAACCGGCGGCACCTACCCGCACGGCCGAGCCTTCGCGACGCTCTGAGCCAAAGCGTGACGGACCGGCACGAGCACCGCGCTCTTAAGGTCTAAAGGGCCGTGAAGCCGTAGGGGCGGTCAGTAAAGAAGAGCGTGTGCGATGAGCATTCAAAGAATAATTTGAAAGGGTCTTTATCTTAGCGCTCATCATTAAACTTACCGCTGACGAGCCTTCCGAGAGGAATATATGAAGTACGTCGCGCGTCTATTTCTTTACATCAGCGTACTTGTCCTTACCCTCCTGTTTATCGCATACCTGACGGCGCTCG
This sequence comes from uncultured Blastocatellaceae bacterium, assembly GCA_964383905.1. Lineage (GTDB taxonomy): Bacteria > Acidobacteriota > Blastocatellia > Pyrinomonadales > Pyrinomonadaceae > CAYLJO01. The sequence continues at coordinate 43,775 of CAYLJO010000001.1, read as the reverse complement.
TAGGTAACGCGCAAACCTTGGCCGGGCAAGATGTTCGACCGGACGTGAAGCGCGCGCTGGCAGGCCGCGTCGAGATAGCGCCCGCGTCCGTGCGCAAAAATGGGTACACACCGCTCGGAAGTGACTTCCGTAACGAAGCGCGCACGCGCCCGTCGGTTGATGAAGCTAATGCCCTGCGCCGCCCCGCACGCCTTTCTATTCAGGCATCGGCTTTGATGTCGACCGAGGGCATCGCAGCCCGGATCGGTCCGGGCACCCCGCTCAGCCGCGTTCTTCACACATCACAATTGAGCATGATATCTACGGCCGGAACCGTCGAGCAGTACGTTGACAGCACGGGCAGCCATGTTGCCGATGAGCGCACGACGTTCGACGCGGGCGGCGGCGCGTTTGACGTTGCCGTAGGCCGTTCCGGCGCCCGCTACGAGGTTTACTCGGCCACCCTAAACAACGAGAACATCGGCGTGCTGACGGTCGCGCTCGACACAAATGGCGATTACGTGCGTGATTCTTTCAGCACGTATAATCTCAAGCGCGATTTCAATCTGCCCTCGGCCGCCGCAGTCGTGACCGGCACGTCGAAGGCGGGTCGCGAGTTCGTGATCGTCTCGTCCGGCGGTTATTACAACCTCAAAAACCCGAACGATCCGAACAACGAACCGACGGCGGGCGTTGTGCTGCTCGTCCGCGACCAATCGAGCGCGGCCGGATTCGACAACTCGCTCTCGCGTGAGCTGGTGCGCGTCGGCGACCGTCAACTCAACAACGCGAACGCGCTTGCGCTGCTTCCCAATAACGATCTACTGATCGCCGACTTTGATTCCGATCAACTGCGCGTCGTGCGTGATACGAATGGGGACGGCATTCCAGACACATTGGATCCGACGCCTTACTACTCTTACCGCTTCTCGGACGACGCTCCTCTCGACATCGCCATCAACTCGCGCGGCGTTGTCTTCTCCCACTCATCCGGCAATAACGCCGTGCTGCTTGCCGTCTACGATGACAATCATGCCGGGCGCGGAAACCGTGATGAGGTTGTCGCAGAAGGTCTCTCCCTCGACAACAATCTATTCCTCCACGGCCTGACGGTTGATCGTGAAGGAACTGTTTACGTCATTGAAAATGCGACGGGCGCAAGTGGCACCGCCTCGTCCGGCGGCAACGGCGGCACGCCGCGCATAGATGCTTTCCCTGACCCGGGCCTTGACGGGCATTTGCGCGACGGCGCCGCCTTTGCCCGTGCCGACGATCCCAACACACAGGCCCTCTCGGGACTCGCCTTCGTCGCTCTCGCGCCGAACCCGATCAACGACGAGCAGCTTTTTGTGCGCCAGCACTACCTGGACTTCCTTGACCGTGAGCCGGATCCGGGCGGGCTGGATTACTGGACGAGACGCATCACAAGCTGTGGCGATGACGCCCGGTGCACTAATGTGGCTCGCATCGATGTCTCGGCGGCCTTCTTCATCTCGACGGAATTTCAGGACACAGGTTATTTCGTTTACCGCCTCTACAAGGCGTCTTTCGGAAGCCGTCCGACTTTTGCGCAGTTCATGCCGGATCGCGGGCGGGTCGTCGGAGGGGTAGATCTGGAGGCGAGCAAGCAGGCTTTTGCCGGCGAGTGGGTGCAGCGCCCGGCGTTTCTGCAGATCTATCCACAAGCTATGACTCCGGATCAGTTCGTCAACAAGCTGTACGATACCGCGGGGCTGACGCCCTTCACGGCGGAGCGCCAGCAGCAGATACAGGCCATGACTACTGCCGGAAAGACGCGCGTGCCAGTCCTCAAAGATGTAATCGAGACGGCCGTCTTTAAGCAGAATGAGTTCAACCCGGCGTTCGTGTTGATGCAATACTTTGGCTATCTCAGGCGCGATCCGGACGCGGGAGGCTACCAGTTCTGGCTCAATATTCTGAACAACCGGGATCCAAACAATTATCGCGGGATGGTCTGTGCCTTCATTACTTCCAGAGAGTACCAGGAGCGGTTCGGCGACGCCGTCACGCGCACCAACGCCGACTGCGGGCCGTAGCCAGCAAATGTTCACCGCGGAGGAAACAAAGAGGAGTTAAAAAAGATTTATCCAGCACTTCTCTTTCCTGCGGTGTCCGGCGGCGGAGAAAGGCCTTCGACCTGACGCCCAACCGGTGCAATCTCCACACCTTTGATTACCTCACGCTCAATATTATTCGACCATCGTGATGCCGTAGGAAACGGCCTCCCGCCTCGCCATATCCACTCGAATCTTTATGGTCACAGGCGGCATTGAAGTATGTATGACATACAAAGCATAATGCTCTATGTCATACACCGCCCGCGCCATTGTCTATAAATTTCTCTACACGGTGTTAAGGATATACTGGTTTGTTTTTCGCCCACAGCTTTACGGCGTGAAGTGTCTGATTCAGTATCGGGACAAACTTTTACTGATCCGCAATACTTATGGTGACATGAAATGGACATTTCCGGGAGGAGGAATCAAGAGGGACGAGTCTCCCGAGCTGGCCGTTCAGCGAGAAGTAAAAGAAGAGGTGGGTATTACGTTAACAGAGCTGCACGGGTTGGGCGAATACACAAGCACAGAGGGGTATAAGCGAGACACTGTTAAATGCTATTTCAGTGAAGTTCACAGTCCGGAACTCAAGATCGATCGAAACGAGATCTACGAAGCCGGCTGGTTTCAATATGAGCGTCTTCCAGAGCCGCAATCTTCGGACGCCAGCAGAGTGATGCAATTATACCTTTCGACACACTGGGGACGCCCTCCTTCACGGCCGGGCTACCGCCAATAGGCCAGCTTTGAGTTGAGAAAGAGGTGAGAGGAGAACCCTATGGGCGCGACAAAGCGTTTCCGCGCGGCGCTCGAAAAGGATGAGCGCCGGGGAATGCCTGCCGGAGTCAGCGTCCGGCGGCCGGCCTTTGCCCTACCGGCACATAGTCCCGCTTCTTGTAGCCCCGGTAGATCTGGCGTGGCCGCGCGATTTTCTGCTCGGGATCGCGCAACATCTCCCCCCACTGCGCCAGCCAGCCGGAGGTGCGGGGGATGGCGAAGAGCACGGGGAACATGTCCACGGGGAAGCGCATCGCCTGGTAGATAATACCGGAGTAGAAGTCCACATTGGGGTAGAGTTTTCTCTTGACGAAATACTCGTCCTCCAGCGCGATTCGTTCTAATTCGAGGGCGATATCGAGGAGCGGGTCTTTCCCTGTCACCTCGAAGACCTCATAAGCTACCTGCTTGATGATCCGCGCGCGGGTCGTAGTTCTTGTAGACACGATGGCCAAATCCCATCAACCGAAACTCCCCACTCTTCACCCGCTTGATGTACTCCGGCACTTTATCCACCGAGCCGATTTCCTTGAGCATTCGCAGCACCGCCTCATTCGCGCCACCGTGTAGCGGACCGTAGAGCGCGGCCGCCGCCCCGGCGATCGCGGAGAAGGGGTCGGTCTGAGCGCTCCCGATGCTCCGCATCGTATTGGTGCTGCAATTCTGCTCGTGATCGGCGTGCAGGATGAACAGCACATTGAGGGCGCGTTCAAGGACCGGGTTCGGCTGATACTTTAGCTCCGTCGTCTTGAACATCATGTTGAGGAAATTGCCGGTATAACTCAGGTCATTGTCCGGATAGGCGTACCGCATCCCGATGCGGTGACGGTAAGCGAACGCCGCGACCGTCGGGACTTTAGCAATGACCCGGTAGATCTGCTTCTGGCGGCAGAGATCATCGAAAATATCCTTCGCGTCAGGATAAAAGGTGGATAGAGCGCTCATTGCGCTGATGAGCATCCCCATCGGGTGAGCATTGTAGTGGAACCCGTCTATCACCTTCTTGATACTTTCGTTAATAAACGTATGGTGGGTGATGTTCCACGTCCAATCTCTCATCTCTGCTTCCGTGGGGAGCTCCCCGTGCAGAAGTAAATAAGCGACTTCGAGATACGTACTGTGTTCGGCGAGCTGTTCGATCGGGTATCCGCGGTATTCCAGTATACCTTTATCACCATCAATGAACGTGATACTGCTCTTGCATGAAGCCGTATTCATGAACGCCGGGTCATAAGTCATCAGCCCGAAGTCGTCATCCGATACTTTGATTTGCCGGAGGTCCATCGCCCTGATAGTGCCGTCGTCAATGGGGATCTCGTATTGCTTCCCGGTACGATTGTCAATGACCGTTAAGTTGTTAGCACTCATAGCCCCTCCACTCGATTTTATACAGGTATTTGTCAGCCTTATAGCTGAATGACTTTATTACAGTAAAGGGAAATGTCAAGGGAACAATGTTCCAACCGGACATTGACCCGCCGCCGGATTTGACATACAACTCTCTGGCTTTCCCATTCGATCGGCAAAGGAGTTAGTTGTATGCCCACTTACATTATGCTTGTTCGCTGGACCCAGCAGGGTGCCCAGAAGATTAAAGAAAGCCCCTCCCGCCTCGACAACTTCAAAAAGGGCTTAAGCCAGTTCGGCGGAGAGTTGAAAGGGTTCTATATGGTCGCGGGCCAGTACGACATGGTCATCATCGCCGAAGCGCCGGATTATGAAACGGTGGCGAAAGTAGCCCTTTCTACCGGTGCGCAAGGCAGTGTCCGCACAGAGACGATGCGGGCCTTTACGGAGGAGGAATACCGTAAGATCATCAGCGCGCTACCTTGAGCAGAGCTTAGCAATCTTGTTTTCAGTCTGTGCCGGACTATTAACCACCTGCGGAACTGTTACCGCATTTTGCAGGTGGTCACTTTTTTGCCGGGGGAATAAAACCGAGCAATTTTGTGAGACGTCTTCACCACTACGTATCTGTTTACCCCGCCATTGACAGGTCGCCCTCTCCGCGCGATGATAGGGAAAATTTAACAGTTATTTTGCGGAGGAGACTGGTGAAACACCACCGGCCCGGCACTTCTTCCCCCTGCCATTCTCTCCCGGACAGGTTTTAGTTATGAAGCTTTGCCCGACTTGTCATCAGTGTTACGAAGACAGGTACACTCTCTGCGTCTACGATCGAGCGTCGCTCGTTCCATCGCGTCCGGGCACACGTCTAATTGCACAAAAGTACAACCTTGACAGATTACTCAGCAATGGCGGTATGGACGCTATTTATACCGGCACGCACTTCGAAACTCATCGTCCGGTCGCCATCAAACTTCTCCTGCCCGGCTCAGCCGCTGACAGTGAAGCATCCAAGCGCCTTCGCCGGGAGGCGCTGGCGCTCGCCCACCTCAACACCCGTGTCGATCATGAGCACGTGGCCAAGACTTACGACTATGGGTTGCTACCCGATGGCGCAGCCTATATCGCCATGGAGTTGATCGCCGGCCAGACCCTACGCGAATACATGGATGACAGTGGCGGACAGATTCCCACGGCTTCCGCCATCCGCATCGCGCGCCAAGTCGCCGACGGCCTTGAGGCCGCGCACCGGTGCGGCGTAGTACATCGCAACCTCGAACCGTCGAAGATTATTCTGGCACGCGATTATTACGGGCAACCGGAGGCTAAGGTCTTTGATTTTGGCTTCGCCAAGCTTCAACGGCAGACCCTGATCGGCGCCGGCAACGGAGGGTCTACTGCTGCAGAACCGCTCGGTTGTACGCCGCGCTACATGTCACCCGAACGGCGCGCGGGCAACCAGCCCGACGAGCGATCCGACATCTATAGCCTCGGCCTGATTCTCTACGAGATGCTGATGGGACGGCTACCCTTCGAGGCGCCGGCGGCCGCTGCTCTCGGGCACACGGAGGAGCCGCTGCCCCCCAAAGAGTCCCGCGTGGATGTGCCGGAGCCGTTAGCGGAACTGGTGACGCAGGCATTACGAAAGAGACCTGCGGCGCGTCTAAGTAGCGCCGCGGAGTTTGCGCGCCGGTTGCAGATGATCGAGGATTCGATGGCGCAACCTTCGCCTGCCGCGCAAGATCTCGAGTTGTTGGCGCCTGCCTATCCTGATCAAAGTCTTGATGTCGAAGGGCCGTCCGCCGCTGATAGCAACTCGCCGCCCATGACTGTTCCTGTAACTGATTTACAAGAGGATGAACGGGAGATCGAGCCTGCCGGCACTCTGTTTATCGAAGATTCATACGTATTGCCGGAAGAATGCGGCGACCCGGCAAATGAGAAGGCCGCCTGCGCTGAAGAAACAGTTACGGAGCCGCCAGCGCAGCTTCCGCCTTCAGAGCCGGTGGTCGCCTCTCTTCCCGCCTTCGATGTCGGCATAGGAGCGCCGGCGGAGGCCCTCCCGAGCACCGCTGATAAACCCGTCCTGCGCCGTCATCAGCTCATCTATGCAATCTCAGCCATGGCCGTTTTGGTAAGCGCCGGTGGTCTGTGGCTCACTTGGCAACACGTCCCATCCTTTCGTCCGGCTTCGCCTACAGTCTTGATTCAATCATCAACACCTGAAGCCAGCGTGCCAGAACAGGCAGCATCTATTACTACGGTCGGAGCAAGCCTGCCACCTGCGGAGACCGACGGATCATCCCTTATAGAGGCTAAAAACTTACCGGTAGTAAAGACCAGGGAGTTGTCGCTTTCGCATACTGAAGCGATATCACTTCCAGGGACTAAACAACCCTCGCAGGAGGCCACGCGCGAGCAGAAAGACGCCGCGTCAGTGACCGGCGATAGTGCTGCTAAACCCAATACACCTGACGCAGCAGTGCCTTCGGAACCGGCCACTAAACAACCGCCTCAATTGACCACGTCGCCGCCGGCCGTGAAAGCGAAGTCGCCGCCCGATCAAAAGCCGGGTGGCGGGGATCCTTGCACCATGTCGGTTAGTCAGAGCTCATTAGCAATACGAAGCAATGGCGGCTCTGGCGCGATTACGGTTAGCCTCAACGGGCTGGGTGGTCCCGCTAATATTACTGCCGGCACGGCGGATTGGTCAGACATAGCGGTATTCCCGGAACCGAAAACCGCCAAGAGCGGAGGTTCGAGTAAGTACTCAATTATTTCCGTCGGTAAGTGGGCGGGCACTTTCAACGTAAGCTTCAGGACGCCCTGTGGCTCGAGGGTCATTCCGGTCATGGTGAAATGAGGGTAGAGGAAACGACGGCGCGGCTAACAGTTATTGCGCCGAGGCGCGTTCGGTTAACTTCGTCGTGAGGCTCAATATTCTCCGATAGCGCATTAAGCCCAGGTGAAGACGACATGGATAGAAGCCGACTCTACCTGATCAGCGATATTCCCGGTTTCACCCCGCAAATTAGCCGCCTCGTGTCGATGATGAATTACGCCAGGTGGACCACTCTGATGGACGTTGACGGGTTGACTACAAAACAACTTGATTACCTCCACGACAGAAGCAGCAACTCGATCGGGGCGCTATTGACGCATATTGCTGCGGTTGAGGTGGCATATCAGGTTGATACCTTCGAATCACGAGATATGAATAAAGATGAGTTGGGAGAGTGGGGCGCAGCCCTCAAGCTGGGGGAACGGGCAAGGCGTGAGATTAAAGGCCATGATCTCGACTATTATCTGCAGATCTTAGAGGAGGTTCGGACGAAGACTTTAGCCGGGTTGGCCGGGCGGGATGACGACTGGCTCTACGAGGAGACTCCGTTCTGGGAGGGTCAGCCTGCGAACAACTACTTTAAGTGGTTTCATGTCTTCGAAGACGAGATCAACCACCGGGGACAGATCCGCTGGCTTGCCGGACGTGCGGTCGGTTGACTTGACTCGTAGCCGGAAGCCTAACATGCCATTGGGGCGCGCCCGCCGGTCAAGATGCCTCGTCAAGATGATGCTTGTGGGCGGCCGCTCGATTCCGCCCTTAGAGAATATCCGGCAGTTCCTTGATCATTACATAAGTGGGGCATATGATCGAAGCCGGAGGGATTGTGAAAAGAGACCGCCCCCCGATAATTAACACGCTGCGGCGTTGCTTCACTCTCAGGTGTCCGGCCTGCGGCCGGTCTCCGATTGTTCAGATACCGTTTAAAATAAAAGACCATTGCCCTTCGTGCGGCGCGCAATTTAAGCGCGAAGAGGGCTTCTTTGTGGGCGCAATCTTAGTTAACGTCGTGACGACGGAACTCACGATTCTTGTCATCTACCTCATCTCTTTACCACTGATTAACTCTCATGATCAATTGGTTCTCACGATCCTCTTCACGGTCGCGCTCCTGTTTCCCGTACTCTTTTATCACCATAGCTGGAGCATTTGGCTCGGCTTTGATCATCTTATAGAGTCATTGCCGAGATACGTGAAACAAGGCCCGGGGCCGGCGGCGGGCCGAAAGTGAAGGCGGGGCGTCCGGTTGAAGCCGACCGCCAATCGGTTGGCTCTTTCTCTTTGCAGGTCCGACGCGGCATGAGGTCTCATCAGGGCCCGTTGTGAAATTAAGGAGGAAAATGGATTGAAGATCACGCGCAGAGATACTGCCGTCGCCTTGATTACGATGTGCGCCACTCTAGGCATTGTTGCTTTTGGACGCCCGCAAGCTCGCGTGATGCAGTCGGCCGTCTTCGATTGGAATGCCATTGAGGCTAAACCAACTAAGGTGGGCGCAGTTCGTAAATTCTTTCAGGCACCCACGGCGACACTGGACGAATTGGAATGTCACGTCACGACACTTAATCCCGGCGAATCTCCACACCCGCCACACCGACACGGGGACGAAGAACTGATCATCGTGAGGGACGGTACGGTTGAGTCATCAATGAATGGCGAGACACGTCGCGTCGGGCCCGGCTCAATAATCTTCCAGGCGTCAAACCAGATGCACGGCATACGCAGCGTCGGGCAGAGTCCGGCCACCTATTATGTTATCAAGTGGAACTCGCCGGGCATGTTAAGGGACAAACCCAAGCAGTAGCTGGAAAACCCCAGTAATGTGACCGTGGTTAATATCTCGCTATTTTGCCCCATGCCTCGCCTGCTTTTAAGTTTCTGCGCGGCGGTGATCTTCACGTTAAGCGGCGCCCAATCAAGTTGCTCTTTTATTCCTGTAAGGTACCCCGGCCAAGGTTCCGGATTGCCATCGGCCGCACTCGGGCGATGGTGCGGGTGCCGGAAAGGGTTTGCCCCGACCCGGCTGACCCATGAGAGAGAGAAAGTGTTTCTTCCGAGCAGGTAATGCAAGTTCTCAAGGGCGGTCTGCACGTAACGCTTGTCGGGGCGCACGGCATTCGCGACCAGAAGCTGCATTCCGTAATTGGCCGCGATGCCATTTGAGCCCCATACGTAATCTCTTGAGGTCATGCTGATGCGGTACCCGTTGCGGATAGTACGCTCGACAATCTGGTCGGCCGCGCTGAGCGTGTCCTGACGGATCGCGGCGACCGCGTCGTCATCCTTTCCATGCCCAAGCACATAAGTCCATAGCGCCATCGGCGCAACGTTTCCCCAGCTTTGCGGCCCAACGGGCCGAATCGTGCTCCTGTATTCGCTAAAATGCCCCAGGAAATAGCGGTGGTAGACGTCATCATTGGTGGTTCGCCACAATTCGGCCGCAGCCCACAAACGCTCGTCCCCGCAGTTCCCATCCCCGTATTCTCCGGTACCCACTCCCCTGGGATTACGGAACCGCACGTGAGGGTATTTATCGAGCCAGATCCACGCCTGCCGCGCCGCCCGGAGGCACTTCTGGGCGTAGACGGCATCAAAGGGCCGGTAGACACAGCCGGCAATCGCCATCACCGCGGCGAAATCGGCCGTGGCGCAGGAACTCTTGTAAGGTTCCCCGCCGGTCCCGATGACGTAGCTCACCATCGTATCCTTCTCCGGCATGACGAAGCCGCAAAACTGCTCGCTGGTTTGCTTGTGCCACACGCCGCCGTCCTCGTCCTGCATGGAGAGCAGCCAGTCAAGGTTCCACCGAATCTCGTTCAACACGTCCGGAGTGCCGTTTCCGGATTCCGGAAGATTGAGGCTCACGTTCTTGACACGCGGGCCGAAAAGTTCCCATGCCCAGAGCAACGTGCCTGTTGAAAGTCCGGAGTTGACGACATAGCGTCCGTAGTCACCGGCGTCATGCCAGCCTCGCGCCGACATGTGTGATCCAGTCTTTCCGGAAGAAGGATGATAGGCGCCATTCAGGTGACACGCGGCATGGGTGTAGCCGGGGAACTCAGGTCCGAGGTCAACAGCAGTGCCGCAGCGCTGCCCGTAAAATGACCGCATGGTCAGGTAAAACGCGCGGGAAAACACGTTCGGACCGACGGAGAAATCCCAGCTCCTGCCGGTACCGGGTACTTCGAGGTAAAACGTTCCGACCTCGTCGAGCTTCGTGAAATCGGCTACCCGCACATGATCGCCGGAATCCGCATCATCAACCGGTGCCATCAGCTTACCCTGAAAGACAGCGGAGCCGTTGCCGGCGCGACGCACCGTGAAGTCGGTGGCAGGGGTGTTTGAAACCACCATGGCGACCTTGGGTGAATCAAGTAAATACCCGATCTGGTCTACCTTGATTTTGGTAGTGGGAGCGGCCGCAACGGCAAAGAAAGAGGTCAGTGACAGGATGATCGGTATCATATTGCTTCATCTGCGAAAGCCGTGCACACAAATTATGAGGGCCGGTATACTTAAGGTTCTCATCGCTTTTCGGCGCGCCTTTAGGTGGAGAATAATGGTTGAAGGGTCTGTGCGCAATAGATTATAACTGATGTTCGGGGGAAGTATCTTGCAAAAGGATACGGGTGAGGTTATAAGCCGGTGAGAGAGATTCCTTTGTGCGTCATCATATGGTTAGCAGCTTATACCTTTGAGGATATGACCCGGATAAGGAGAGCAGGAGAGTTAAAGGTCTAGCCGCGGGTAAGCGCCGCTTCAGGTTAGGAGGCGCACCGGACTAATTTTTGTGATTTCTGTTTGCCGGAGGCCAATGTGTATGAAAAAGGCTTGGTGCCTAACAGTAATATTCTTTCTCCTCCAAGGCGTGAAAGGGGGGAGTTGTTTTGCTCAGTCGCTCCGGCAGCAGGCCGACAGGACTGGAATGTTGGTTGGAACGGCCGTCAACCCTTCCCGCTTTTCTGAAGCGTCCTACACGTCGACTTTGGCACGCGAATTCAACATGGTAGAACCGGAAAACGTGATGAAGTGGGGAGCCATCCGGCCCAGCCAAGACACGTTCAACTTCGGACCGGGTGATCGAGTGGTGGCTTTTGCGCAAGCTCACAAGATGAAAGTGCGTGGTCACAACCTTCTCTGGGGGAAGTACAATCCCGCCTGGCTCACGAACGGGCGTTTCACGCCGGATCAGTTGTCGCAAATGCTCCAGCAGCACATCGCGGCGGTGATGAAGCACTACGCGGGGCTGGTCTTCGCGTGGGACGTGGTCAATGAGGCCTTCGACGCGAACGGGAATCCCGAGCATTCGATCTGGTATGACAGCCCCGGAATCGGGCTCAAGGGGAAAGGAACGGCCTATGTCGAACAGGCGTTCCGGTGGGCACGGGCGGCCGACCCGACAGCCCTCCTTTTTTACAACGATTACGACGCGGAAGGTCTGAACGCGAAATCAGACGCCATTTACGCCATGGTGAAAGATTTTAAGCAGCGTGGCGTGCCGATCGACGGCGTAGGATTGCAGGCCCACATATTCAACTTGAGTACCAAAGATGTTTCGACGCTGGCTGCCAATACCTCGCGCCTCACGGCCTTAGGCGTGCAGGTACACATTACGGAGATGGACGTAGGCCTGCCGATTGACGCGAACGGCCATCTCCTGAATCCGCCGGATCTCTCGGCGCAGGCCGACATCTATCGCTACGTCGCCACGGCCTGCCTTCGGGAGCGGGGCTGCACCGCCTTCCAGACCTGGGGCTTTACCGACAAATACACCTGGATTCCGGCTTACACCGGAGGGCGGAAGGGGGCGCCGCTACTCTTCGACCGGAGCTACGCAATGAAGCCTGCTTACTGGGCCGTATTGAATGCCTTTAAGGAGGGCCGGCATCCGGCCGAGCCAGCACCCTCAGCAAAAGTTAAGATGGCTTCGAATTTAAAGCGGGGCAGGCAGAGAGAAACAGGTCTCTATAAGCGTTTACCGGGTGGGCGATCGGGTTAATGATGCCTATGCCGATTATATGAAGATAGGTTCACCGCCAATGCTCACGCGTGAGCAGGTGCGTGAATTGGCGTAGAAACATGACGGACGCCCCGTGGGCACCGCGCGTTCGCATCAGCTCTCGGCAAGCGTTCACACGCGACTTTGGGCCACGCGAAATTGAGGTTTATTTTGTTACTTTAATTCCGTATTGCTGACGAAAGCCACCTGCTTACTGTCCGGTGACCAGGATGGCACATTAATCGTGCCCTGGCCCCCGTATACATAGGCGATGACTTTGGGTTTACCCCCACGGGCAGGCATCAGCCGAAGGTAAACCCGCTTGTAAAAGGGGTGATCGCCCGGCGCAACCTCTTTGGAAAATGACAAGAATATAATCCATTTACCGTTCGGGGAGATGTGGGGGAACCAATTGTTGTATTCGTCGTTAGTAATTTGTTCCTGATCGCTTCCGTCGGGTCTCATGCGCCAGATTTGCATGGTGCCGGTGCGGGTGGAGTTGAAATAGATATATTTGCCGTCAGGGCTGTATTCCGCACCGTCATCCAGGCCTTTGGCGGTGGTCAGCCGTATCTCATCGCCCCCTTTTGCGGGCATCTTGTAGATGTCAAACTCTCCACCCCTTTCTCCGGTATAAATCAAGAACTTGCCGTCAGGCGACCAGCCATGAAGATAAGAAGGGCCCTTGGAAGTAAGTCTCCTGGGCTTGCCTCCTTGAACCGGAACAGTATAAACAATGGATTTATTCTCATCGTCCTTACTGTGATGACTAATACCTATCATCTTGCCGTCGAAGGACAGCACGTGGTCGTTGTTGATATTAGTAGCAAAATCCGTGTTGATGACCGCCGGCGTTTTTTTGGTCAAGTCGAAACGATACAACCGGCCGCCGCTGTTATAAATTAATGCCTTGCCGTCCGGCGTCCAGTTGGGTGCCTGTAAAGACCCGGGCGAGCGGTAGATCACCTTTCTGTTCCCGCTCTCGACGTCCAAAATCTCGAGGTTGCTCCCGATGTAATCCCGATAAGGGACAAAGTTATCCGCGGCGGGTACGGTGATTCGCACGTTACGGAAAACAGCCCTCTCAACGACATCTGTATGATGTGAACAAACGAATAGGCCGACGTATACCTCGTCGCCCAGCGATAAATCAGAAACCATTTCGGTGACAAAGGGGTCACCGAAATGGGCCACCGACATCATGTACGTGTGGCCTTTTCTCTCCAGTTGAATAACGTCCGCCGTCGTGAGGGATGATTTTACCTCCTCCGTAGTAGCGCCGTTGGCTCGTCGGAATTGGAGTGACGTGAGGCCGTCGCCGTGCACGACGGCGCTAACATGCGCAGAGTCCGGGTCGAGGCTAGAGCGCACGGTCCAGCCCATCTTCCTATGCGCCTCAACACCCTTGCCGACAAATTGAGACCTGCTCGTGAGGATGAAATTTCCCTTCATGCGTTTCCACACGAAATGGAATTCATCGTGATTGAACCACATGTTGGCGCCGGAGCCTTCGACGCTGTATTCCTCTCTTTCGGGATCGTAGGAGGCAGAACCTGGTTTCTTAACCTTGCCGACATCAATTTGGTCCTCGAACAGCCCCACAGACTTTTGTTGGGGAAAAGCCGGGATGATCATCAGAGTTATCAAAAAAGTAGTGGTAGCTAATGCTTTAAAGTGGTGAGAGACGCTGTTTTTCATGGCGATCAAGATTTTTACTCTTCGTTAGCGTAAACGCTGATTTGTACGGTTGAAAAAAGATGAGTTGCGAAAAGTAATATACTCCGGTTGAAAGAATTAGTCATAAGTGCAAGTATCTAATTGCCGGATGAGACCTTCGGTAGGGAGAAAGGTAGCGAAGCCATCCGGGGTGAAACGTGCGAGGGACGACCCGGTGATGTCGCCCCGCGCGTAGCTCGTTGAAGCCGACCCTTTATCCGGTTGGCTCTGATCAGTCTTGATCGGTAGAATCACTGCTTGAATCTGCGCGCCGGTTCGGCCGACTGGATTCGGGCACGGGCGGCAGTTAGTCCCTCTTATTGAGCCATGAAAGTTTTCTGTCCCCAGCATAAAAAGGGCTTTTTAGCCCCGCGAAGAAATCCCATCCGGTGTGAGAACAAGCTACACGTCCTGGGGGATTTGGACTTTGAGGGCCAGGCCAAAGAGCCGGTCCAGGCCCGCTGGGAATACTGCTGTAACTGCGAACATTTTTGGCCCCGGGATGTCGATGAACAAGCGAGCGCACAATGTCCCGTCTGCACACGGCAACTGTCGCTTCGGTACTTGTGCGACCGGTGTTATACGATCAGTTCGGAATCGCCCACCCCGGCAAAGACGAAGAATTTTACGGTCACGCCGGAGGGGGCGCCGCAGCCCTCCTGCCCGGGGTGTATCGAATCTCCTGCGAGCGCCCTCCGCCAGCATCACTGCGATGAATGGGGCGCGTCTTTCAGCACGGCCCTCACCTCATGCCCTGTTTGCGGAAGGCTGATCGGAGATATCCCGCCCTTTCCATCCCCTGTCGGTGAATACCTGAATAAGATCAAAGCCTATCAAACGGTCGGGGTGAATTATGAAAGCGACATGCTGGTGGCGGCAGAAGACGGCGAGTTTGTGCTGATCGCCATCGGGCCGGAAAAGAATCAGTCGATCATCCTGCCTCGCAGGGCGCGTTTCACATCGAAAAGAGATTTTTATGATAACTATCAGGACTACTACGTCTGCGAAAATCCGACGGTTGGTGAAGTGCTCGTCATCGACCCGGCAATTGTTGAGAAGGTTGAAGGCGGGTGGAAACTGAGAGAGGTGGGAGTATTAGAAGTTCTCGGTAAAGCTCCGCAGGAAATAGAGGGGGCCTACACGTTAGCCGGTTCACCGCTCGAAAAGGCCGAGCCAACCAAGACCGACGTCGAGGGTGAAGAAGAAACAGGTCTGATTTGTCCTAACTGCGGCACCCCCGGATCCCCCCTCAACAAATTCTGCTGGCATTGCGGTAAACCTTTAGCGCCTGATCAGAGCCGGCAGGAAGACTTGCGGCAAGAGTTCTCAAAAACTCTCCCTTCAGTGCCGCTGGAATCCACGGGGAGGACGCCCACCAAAGTTGATTCGACTGCCAATCAACCGCCTCTCTTTACCTCGACCTTACGGGAACCGCCCTCCTCTTCTAGTGGCGGGATGATGAGGGTCTTGATCATCGCGGGTCTCATAGGGTTAATTGTCCTCGTTATTGCGTTTGTGCTGCTGCGGAGCTAGCCGGGTTACTGGCTCTCGAACAGCCAGGAGACCGCCGCGCCCGCACAGACTTCAAACAGCGCGCCAAGTCAAACGCAACCATCGTGTACTACTTAATATGAAGGACTTCCCTTACTTCCAAAACAAAGTCAAGCTGCCGAGGCGAGTGTCTAGTAATAAAATAAGAAATTTTGTGAATTGCGACCGGCAAACCTCACGCCTTGAGGCTGAGGTGGTTGATTAATTCTAGGCACTACTCTTTGCTCACCGCCTGGTTGAGCCACGCCTTTATCGCCTCAAGCACGGCAGGCTCGAACTCGGCGCGCGTACCGGGCTTCCTCGTTATGCTTTCTTCCATGGACGCCGCTCTGGTCAGGTAGTGATCCATGCCCGCGATTGCTCTGACGGTCGCGCGGCCCGGGTGGAAGCTGTTGATGACGTCGGCCAGATACGGGTCGTCGGCGGTTGTCGAGACGAAGTCGGAAGTCCCGTAGACGATCAGCACAGGGGACTCGACCCGCTTCCACTCTTCCGCCATGTTGAGCGCTGCCCACTGCTGCATGAGGGTGTAGGGCGCGGGGTATTCGATGCGCCCCTGACATTGAGATGTCTCCTTGAGCACTTGCTCCGGCGTCTGCTTCTCGATGAGCAAGCGGTGGTTGCAAAGCTCCACAAGGCGCATGTCGCGATCCACCTCGTCATACGGGGTGTGGCGCAGTTGCCCTTGTCTTCTTAGAGTGTCCAAAAGGTACTCGAACAGCGGCTTGGCGACGGTGTTTACGACAACCAATCCTTTCACCGGCTCTTGCTCTGCAAGAATCGGCGCTTCAACGCCACCCAAGCTGAGGCCGATGATGAATACGTCGGCGGGGTTAACGAGAGGGTATTGCTTCAGTGCTCTTAGTCCGACGAGATAGCCTCGGACTTCGGTCCGCAGATCGGCCTGGGCGACAGCGCAGGGCGGCCCCTGGCTGTCGCCCATCCCCGTCTTTTCCACGCGCATGGTCACGAAGCCCGCGCGCGTCAGGCCGTAGAGCAGCTTCGCGTCGGGCGAACTGAGGTCAAGTGACTCTTGTGAGAAGCAACCGACGCCGTTGACGTATAAGATGGCCGGATGCCGCCCCTGCTCTTTCGGGGCAGTTATTATCACGCGCCGCAGGCTTCCGTCCACGGAAATAGCTTTGTAAAGAACATCCACGTCCGGGGCCGATTCATACGGGCGCGGTTTGACGGTTACCTGTTTCGTCAGTTCGACCTGTCCTCGTCGCAGGCGGATGGTCGCCACATCCCTCGCCCGCAGGTTCTTAGCCGCCTGGACGAAGTCATTAACGTCGCTCACTTTATGGTCGTTGACCTGAATAATGATGTCGTCGGGCCGGATGTCGGCAGCCTTCGCCGAGCCGCCTTCCACAAGGCTTTGCACCAGCACGCCGGGCTCGCTCACGCGGCGTGCGGCATCAGGGACCTGAACGGCCACCACTCCGAGAAATCCAGACCGCCGTAACTCCTGCGCCGACCCCCGACCAGCGGTGAACAGGGTGAAACCGGCGGTAAAGACAATAAGAAGGATCGCGTCCCACAGTTTATACGATTGAACCATTTCATCTCCGTCGCCCGCTCGACTAATCACTGCCAGCCGTATTCCATTTAACGAGCCGTCTGAACAGCCCGCTCTCCCGGACCGGATTAATCCGAAACTCTTATTGTCTTAAACCGGCGAACTTCGCCTGCTCTACTGCATCTTTTCCTTCAAGTCAATCCCGCACCGCCCGGACCGGATCGATCCGCGTCGCGCGCCAGGCCGGCAAAAAACAGGCCGCCAGCGAGGCGGCCGTCATCGCCACGAATGCCGCCCCGAACGCCAGCGGGTCGCGCGGACTCACCATGTATATTAGGCCCCCGATCAGCCGTGTCAATCCGAGTGCTGCTGCGCCCAGGGCAACGCCGCCTGCCGACAACGCGAGGCTACGCGACATCATTAAGGGACATCAAGCCGCCACTAGCGCCGATAAGCACTCGGCGGAACCCGAAACCGCAACTTAAAAGCCCCGCTCCAGCTCTTCTCCGTGATGACGGGCATGCGCCGCTCGGAGGCGATCAATCTCAATGTGAAAACCTCGAATTCGAAGAAGCTGTCCTGCTCATCCGGTGCAAGATCAAAGGCAGTGACTGTATCGCCCGTGATGTCAGAAGCACAGAGGGGAGGGGGCTCTTCTGGATTACCTCAGATCATGCTACCGTGTCGCCCGGAATTCCTTGATGAGCCCGATGAGTGCCCGGACGAAAACGGCCCCGACACTGACAGACACAAACAGTAGTAGTGTCTCAAGTGCCTCGGTGAAAAACAGGCCCGTCTGATTCTGATGATGGGCTCCGCAGAATAAAAGAATTAACATAGTACTCATTTCTTGCCGACTTTCTTACCCGGTGCTCGTGAGTTGGTCCAGCCGCTACCACCACAATCCCAACATGCGGTGAGGCGTTTCGCCACCCGCCCGCTCCCCCCGCAATGAGAACACTCGCGCGCCGGCTGGATTACCTCCACGCTGCCCTCACCGCTACACACTCCACTGGCAACATTACCTTTGCGACCACCGCCCGCACACCACTTGCAGGTTTCAAGCGCGTAGTTTCCTAAGTGCCTGGGTCTGTGGGTCCAAGATTGATAGGCTTTCTCAATTTCATCCAACCACCGATCCGGCATATTTTTACTGCTTATTAACTCCGCTTATTTCAACCCCGACTGTGCTTTGCTTACCAGCCTGCCGTTGCTGAATAACGCCGTCATGCTTCCCCCGCCTTCTCCGCGCCAGAGGTACTGCACCACCTTCGATCCTGAGCGTGAATGCTTCGCGCCGCTGCCTGTATCGGTGCCTTCCGCTCCTAAAATCCTCACCACGTCAGCGTAACTCGTGCCCTCCTTGAGTCGCATGTAGTTGGCCAGTGTCACGCCCGCGCCCGCCGAAGATTGCACGCCCGCCTGCGCGGGCTCCGGTTCCTGTTGGCGCTCCGCCGCTCGGACGAAGCTGCCGAAGGCGAGAAGGACAAGTATTGATAACAGTTGAAGATATAATTTCATAATCCACCTCTTGCGTTTGGCGTTGTAGATTAAAGCGGACACCGGTCTCAGTGTGAACCGCGCCCATGGTGATTGATGGACTCCCCTCAGCCCCGGTCATAATGGTGCCCCTCTGAGATGGCCTGCTCTTGTACACTCTTGGGTGTTGCCCCGGACGCATACTTCTCGGCAATGGCAATAGCTTCGAAAGCGGTAAGGGTGATGGGGATCTTGCTCCCTACTACCCGTACCGGCTCCGGTCCGCGCACGTGCATTTCAGGAATCGACCAGTCATCGCCGCCTCTATGCTGGTGCTCGTTCAAGATTTGCACCGCTTCTTTTAGTGTCACTTCTCGCCGCCTTTCTTCTCAGGATTAAGTTTGATGGGCATTAGTTCAAGCCGCGCCGGATGTGACGTGACGCCCGTGCCGTGGCGCTCCGGCCGGTGGCCTCTTCCGCCGCCTCTTAATAGCGTGGTCCGGCCGATCCCTGTTCCCTTATAATGCTCGAACCGTTGCGTTGTCTCCGTCACTTCTTACTATCTTTCCTCAGTCGAAAAATGATTCTATAAGCTACGGGTTAATGTGCGGCCTATCCGCGGTGCCATCGGTCACCTCGCCGATGCGCAGGCCGATATAATGATTGATCACCTTGGCTGCGTTTCCATCCTCAATGAGTCGTACGTGCGGTCGTAGTTAATCTGCACGAGGGGGAGATTAGAGCGTGTCATTCCGAGCGTATCCGCCTCATAAGAGACCTTGTTGTTGGCCGCCAATGTGGTGTTTAGCCGGCGGGCAACCTCTTCCAGAGACGCCACATTGTCTTGATGCTGCGCCTGTGCGTTGTGACTGGCCGGTACAAGGGTCAGGATAGTAATTAACACGCCTATTGTATTTATTGCCCGCCTCACTACCCTGAGCGAGGGCCGGATACGCGGGTAAGCTCTGCGATCATTCGTCATCACTTCTTCTCATTCGGATGTGAGGTGACACCTGCCCACAGGCGCGAGGGGCAGAACCTGTGATCTATTCCGCCGCTTTTCGACTATGAAAATCAACTCTCGATCGCTCACTCCTTAATGCCTTTCTTCTCGCCGGCTTCTCCGGCCTGGCTTCCAAACTTGAGCGGCCGCGTAAGCCGAACGGCTACATCGCACGTCGCGAGCGGTTGTGGCTCAACACGCAATACTACCCCGCGTGCCGTAAAGCGTCCACCCGTCGTTCTATCCTGCGGAGAGGTTGGTGAGCCGAATCGCACCTCTATTTGTGACCCGTTCTTGACGCAATGAGCTATCCGCATAAAGATGCCGCCTTCGCTGATATTGTGAAGAAGGGTCGCGCACTCGAACGCCGCACCGTTCGCGTCCACGCCTTTGGCGGTGACCGACCCCGGGACGCTCCGTCGAGGATACATGCGCCGCTCTGTTTGGTTGGGGGCCACTTCCGCTTTTCTTATCCTAGACGTAACCCAGCAGCAACAGAATGATCACGATGAGCAGGACCAGGCCGAGGCCGCCGCTCGGGTAATAGCCCCAGCCCCTGCTGTAAGGCCATGTCGGTATTGCGCCGATCAGCAGCAGGATCAGGATGATGATCAGAATCGTCGCCATTTCACTTCTCCTTTTCTTGTCGAACTGGAGGTCACTCCCTCCCGCTTTTCTTCTTTCAACCTTAGATGGGCGGCACAAGTTTGAGTGCCAGAACGAGCACTGCAATGACCAGCCCAACAATTAAAATTAGATGGACCCAGCTTAGCACATAGCGGTTGCAGATGCGGCAGTACGGAAGAATCTTGCGCAGTAAATGCTTGCGCTCGAATGCAAACATGCGTACCGGCCTGCGGCAGTAAGGACACTTCATCGGCCACCCACTTCCTCCCGCCCCTCTTCTTGCTCGCTCCAGATTGATGATTCTTGTCGGAGAGCGTCGCCCCGCCCTCGTTCTTCCAGCGCCCCGCGCGCGCGCGCCTGTTCTTTCCTGGCGCGGTCGTAGGACTGCTCGGCCTCGAGATCATCGGCGGCTAAGAAGCGTCCGGAAAAGTAGCGCAGTGCCCGCCAGCCCACGACGGCTAGGATCGTATAGAAAAGCACCTTAGCTGCCTTGTTCATCAACTCCCGCTACTTCTTCGCGTGCTCAGATATCCACTTCCCGCCGCCTTCTGCCCGGGTGAATGATCCTAAGCATTACCAAGCCACCGTCTTATCGGCGCTCGGTCGGGTTCGACCCGCCTTTGGCGCCGGATAGAGCTTTGGCAAAGTAACCCGGCCGGTACATAAGTCGCAGGTGCTGCTTGCGCAACTCCGGATTGATGATCTCAATGCGCATCTGCCGAAACGTGCCGTCCCTTCTTTTGTTGGTCGATGAATAAGCGACTAAATATTGCGACCGCAGTTCCTCCTCAATCTCCCCGAAAGCTGCGTTCAAATCCGCCTCCTTCTTCGGGAAGAAGGCGCGTCCGCCCGTGCGTTCCGCCACTTTGCGGAGTGTTCCCCTGTCAACACCCTCAAAGTGCTTGCTGTCGCCGATGCCGATGGCGTAAATCACCGTGTCTGCCTTAACCGCTTGGTCTATCGCCGTGCTTCTATTCGTTCGACTACTTGTGTCCACCCCGTCCGTCAGGAGAATAATCGCGCGCCGCCTTTTGTCAGCAGTCGGTGCGAGTACTTCGTTGGCTGTGACCGATACGGCATCCCAGATCGCCGTCGAGCCTTCTCTTGGCACGCTTAATCCTGGGCCAGACGCCATACCGCCGATCTTCGGGCCCGAACCCAGGTATGATGGCAGCGCGACGTCTACACGCTCAATGGCGCGATAGATATCAATCACATTACCGGTTAATGCCTGTTCGAGAAACGCTTCACCTGTGAAGGGAATGACGGCGGCTTCGTCCTTCCTGGATCGAATGATCGTCTCAACGAACGAGCGGGCCGCTGCCTTCTCTTCCGGCAAGGTGGCCTCTTCGGAGGCGCTCACATCGATCAAGAGAGCAATGGAGAGCGGGCGATCTGTCTCACGCTGAAAAGTGAAGACCTGCTGCGGAACGCCGTCTTCCAGCAAGCGAATATCTTCCTCTCGCAGTGTCGTAATAAAGCGATTGTTCTTATCCGCGGCTGTAAACAAGAGATTGGTAATGTTAGTGTCAACCCGTACCACCTCGTCATCCTGGCCGGCCTCTTCTCCTCTGCTTGAGGGTTTAAGGTTGACGGCCGGTTGCCGCGGCGTCCCGAGGTTGGACTGCGGATGGGATTGGGTTTGAGAAGAGGGTGATGTTTGCGCCTGTACTTTGGCCGCGAATGTGCTGCAAAGCATACAGAAGGCCAAAGTTAATGACAGGAAGCGCATCGATTTATTCTGTATAACGTCTAAACCAAGTAATTACGGGGCCGCCTATGTAATCCATTATGCCCGTGAGCTTCTTTACCACACCAGCAACGAAGCGGGTGATACCGGAGATATACCCGAAGGAGAGGTAGGTAGAAACACCGCCACGAATGGGAGTAAAGATGCTGATGAGGATAACTATGACTCCTAGTGCGGTTGCGGCTGTGTCGGCTGTATTCGGATTCATCTCTTGCCGCCCCTCTTCTCCAGCCTGATGCTCACCCGTTCTCACGAAGCTCCTTGATCAGCTTGATGAGTGCCATAGAAAACCCAATGCTGACACTGACTGGTAAAATGGCTAGCATGAACCCGATGGCAAACAGGCTCGTCTCAGCCGCACCATGACATAGTAAAAATATTAGTGTGTTGCTCATTTTTTGCCGCCCTCCCTTCTTTGGAAGCCACCGCCCTGGCGATCTTTCCTCTCCTGCCGGTATGCCTCACATCGCTTCAGCGGAGGCCGGAACGTGCTGAGTGCGACCACCAGTAGTTGGTCCGAGCCGCTGCTTGCTGAATCGTGCTCTCCACTTTTGACAAAAAGGCAGAAGGAGTAAGGGGCGATGATTTACCAGAGGCCTCTATATTTCGGTCGGTCGAGGCTCTACTCGTATCGGACAATTTTAGAATCCGGATCCGGTAGATTGCTCGGCGCTGAATAACTCGGAGGGACAGGGGCCAACCTTACCCCTCTTACTTGCGCGTCTGGACCTTTTCGTTCAAAAGCTGTTACCGTAGAGAAAATGGATACCGCCGGTCGCGGTCTCGGCGACGGTCTCTGCCGCCATTGTTATAGCCGCGGTTGCGCCTGTAGCCTTCCTCATAGCCACGCACGAAGCCCTCACGATAAGCCCGTTTGTAGGCATTCTTATTACCGTAGGAAGAATCGTAGCCGTAGGTCGCATTCTTGTAATAGTGTGACCGCTGCGGGTTATAGCTCTGTCCCTGATTCGCATCGCTTGCGCCGGTGCTCAAGCCGTCCTGGTAGCCACGATCCTGCGCAACCCGGTAGCTGTCATTGCCACGACGGTCGCGATCACGGTCGTCCCGGTCCCGGTCGCGCCGGTCTCGACGATCACGGTCCGGGTCCTGCGCCCGGGCGGACGGGCCCGACACCGACGCGATGCTGAACAGTAAAGAGGATGCTAAGATGGCTCCTCCAATCTTAGTCCGTAAGTGATTTGAATTCACCTAACCCCCCTTTTGGGCAGAGTAGCCGGAAGCTCTCATGCCGTATGAAAATATTTCATTCAAAGCCTATCAGGGCGGCGGGAGAGTGAGCCGCTCAGAAACCTCTGGATATGTAGACACCTGATCCGAGCGGACGGTTACAGCATATTCTAAATTCTTTCCCCCTTCAAACTTGGCCGGCGCACAGGCGAGAACAGACAATTAGGCGCGTCAGCCCTAAAGTAAATCTGCACCGCCAGATTGGAGCGTTCACGACGGGTGGTAATATGAAATCTGCAAGAGTATGGAAAAATTGTATGGCAGCCTACTGAGCTAGCTGATGTAACGTTGCTTGTACGGGGTTGCCGGCGCGCCGGGCAGCCAGTTGCCCGCAAGCGGCGTAGATGTCGCGCCCGCGCGGGCGCCGCACGAAGGCGTGAATGCCCTTCGATTCAAGGATTGCTTTAAATCGCTCAACCCTCTCGGGCGTTGATGGGCGGTAGGGGAGAGGGTCGGCCGGATTGTGCGGAATGAGATTGACCTTCGCGCGCAATCCGTGGCGGTTGAGCAGATTCGCCAACTGTCGCGCCTGCTCGTCAGAGTCGTTAACGCCGTCGAGCATCACATACTCAAAGGTGAAGCGCTTGGTGCGCTTGAGCGATCTCTCAAATTCTTTGCACGCAGCCAACAACTCGTCGAGCGGCCACTTTTTATTTATCGGCATTAGCACGTTGCGGAGTTCGTCGGTCGGGGCGGCGAGCGAGACGGCCAGGTGCGGCCGATCAGGGATAGTCGCCAGTTCGCGGATACGCGGCACAATGCCCGCCGTCGAGACCGTGACGCGGTTCGGCGCAATGTGCAGGCCCTTCGGCTCCGCCATGACGCGCAGCGCTTTCATCAACGGCTCGAAGGCCAGAAACGGTTCGCCCGCGCCCATCGCGACGAGGTTTGTCCCGCGAGGCGTGCGGACGCCTTCGCCGTACGCGTCGTTCAGAGCGATGATGATCTGCTCGACGATCTCACCCGCCGTCAGGGTTCGTAGCAGGCCCAGCTTCGCAGTCAAACAGAAATCACACTTGAGCGGGCAGCCGGACTGCGACGAAAAACAGATCGTATCCCGCCGCTCTTCTGGGATGAACACCGCCTCAACCGGAAGATTGTCCTGTGTCTTCATTAGATAACGGCGCGTGCCATCGGCCGACAGGTAACGCGACTCAACCGTGAGCGTCGAAGCTGTCGCCCGCCCATTAAGTTTAGCCCGTAAATCCTTCGGCAGATCGGTCATCTCGTCAAACGAGCGCAACCGCCGCCCGTGCAGCGCCGCGAAGATCTGCCCCCCGCGATACCGCGGCTCACCAAGTCCCTCCACGAGGGCAGTCAACTCCGCCTGAGACAGCCCTGGCAGATGTATTACTTTATCCATCACACATCTATCTTATCATTGCCGCATGCTCACCTCACAGCGGGGTTTAGGCGCAGGTGGAAGCCTGAACCGCCGGCGTCCGGGTGTAACGATATATCCTTAGTGCTTACCGACCTCCTTCATCCACAATTTAAGTGTTGACCCTGGAATTCATTCCAGGGTTTATAATGCTTGCGTGGCTACCGGTAGCGCAATTAAAGAATTTCTTCGGGCCGGACAATTGGCGCGACGTGCGGGCGTAAGTACCGATACTTTACGTCACTACGAGCGCAAAGGGGTCCTGCCCATTCCGCGCCGTACGGCTAAAGGTTATCGTCAGTACCCACACCAAGCGTTAGAGCGGGTCCGCCTGATTCAACGGGCGCTCGCCATCGGATTCACACTTGACGAACTTGCCGGCATACTCAAGGTACGTGACCGGGAGGGGCACCTTGCAAACAAGTTCGGCTGCTTGCCGAAGCTAAGCTATCTGACGTAGAAGCGCGGTTACAGGAAATGACAGCCATACGCGACGAGCTACGCGCCACTTTGCAGGATTGGGACGCGCGGCTGTCTAAAGCATCAACCGGCGCGCGGGCCGGACTGCTCGAAGCCCTTGCCGCCCAAGGCGCGACCAAAGCCGGGCCAACATCTCCCCTCTCATCCCCATTCAAGGGAAAGAAGAAAGGAGTTACGCCATGAAGAATAGGACCTATATCGCCATCGCTCTTTCGATAGCCTGTGCGGGAGCCACGGCCCTGATCATTCATGCACAGCAGGCGCAACCGCAGCAGCCGTCTTCAATGACCGACTGTCCGATGCGCCAAAAGCAGATGGCAGGGATGAATGAGCGCGGCGATAAGGCCATGGGTTTCCTGCAAGCGAAGACGACGCATCACTTTATACTGACGAGTGACGGTGGTGTTATTCAGGTTGAAGCTAATGACCCAAGGGATACCGAGAGCCGTGAGCAAATCAGGATGCACCTAACGCACATTGCCAGGATGTTCGCCGAGGGGGATTTTGGCACGCCGATGTTCATTCACGACCGAGTACCTCCTGGCGTGCCAGTAATGAGAGCGATGAAGACCACTATCCAATATAAATTCGAAAATACAGAAAATGGCGGACTCGTGCGTATTTCGACAAGTGAACCAAAGGCGCTAGCGGCCATTCATCAGTTCCTACGCTTTCAAATTCAGGAACACGATACGGGCGACTCCCTGGAAGTAGCGGCGCAACCGGCCAAATAGCAAGAATTAAGGGTTATGGTGTTTTTTCAAGATTAAGCAGATCAACCCTCATCCTCGGGCATTCAGTAGAATATCCCACATAACATGCGCGGGATGTAAGTTCCGCGATAGCAGGTGCCTGGCTTCCACTCTTCATCCACGTCTGTCAACCTGTTCATGGCGACATGCATCAAAATACAAGTCGCGAACGGACAGATCAAGCAATTTAGTGATAGTCTTTAAGCGGTATTAGCCACGAGCGCGCGAGGGATGCGCATAAATGCTCGTCGTCGTAGCTAATAGTCCGCTTGGGGCTCTTAAAGAGCGCCTTTTCAAGGCAGCACGCGTTGCGACATGGATTAGGAAAGAGCTAAGTGGCGGACGTGTGAAGACATGCCACCGCCAGAGAGTTTATGCCTGTACCCGCTGAGTCACCGGTTTTTTATGATCCGAAGGGTCGCCGCTGGCGACGCGTGCGCCGCACCTGGTTAGCCCTTGCCGCGATCATCACGGCGTTGGCCGCACTCTTTATTGCGAGTGTGCTGGCAAATCCTCTGTTGCCGAGCTTCAATCTGCGTTCTATCGCCAGCCTGCCGCACGCTGCCGATACCAAGCTAAAACCGCCCCCGCTGCCGCCGCCGCCGAAGCCGCCGCGCGAGCAAAAGGTGCAACGCGCCATCGGCGAGCTCCGCCGCGCGGAGGCGACGACACGCATCGTGCCCGGCAAAAGGGCGTCGCAAATTCCCATTGACCCGCCGCCCGCCGCCACCGTCCTGCCGTCGCCACCAACTAGTGGGCCTCCGGCGAAGCCTCTGGCAATCGGCTTCTACGTCAATTGGGACGATTCGAGTTACGCCTCGCTCAAGCGCAATCTGACGCAGCTCGATTGGGTCGTGCCTGAATGGGTTCGCTTGCAGAACAGCCAGGGAAGTGACAGTCCGCTCGTCATAGATTTTGGCGACCGGCCTGCGCTCAATCTTATTCGCGAGACGCGCCCGAAAACGCCGATTCTCCCGCTCGTGCAAAACTACAAGAATGAACAGTGGAACCCCGAAATCCTCGCGCGCGCCGTCGCCGACGAAGCGGCACGCACGCGCCTCGTCGAAGCGCTTACAGCATTCGTGGGGCAGAACAAATTCGGGGGCGTCTGTATCGATTTTGAAGAAGCTCCGGTCGGATCGCAGCCAAACCTGCTGCGCTTCATGCAGGAGCTGCATGGGGCCTTTCAGCCGCATGGATGGATCGTGGCGCAGGCCATCCCATTCGATGATTCCGACTGGGATTACCCGGCTTATGCCGCCGCCACAGACTACCTAATGCTGATGGCTTACGATGAGTACTGGTCGACGAGCGGGGTCGGACCGGTCTCAGGGCAGGATTGGTTCGAGCGCACGCTCGCCAAGCGCATGCGCGAATTGCAGCCGGCAAAGACGGTGATTTGTATCGGCGGTTACGGCTACGACTGGACGCGCGGCAGGGATGAGGCGACGGAACTGACTTTTCAAGAGGCCATGCTCGCGGCCCGCGATTCTGAGGCAAACATTCTGTTCGATCTGGTGACACGTAATCCTAATTTTCAGTATACGGAAGATGACGGCACGCACCACACCGTTTGGTTTCTGGATGCCGTAACAGCTTACAACCAGATGCGCGTTGCGAGCGGCTACAACTGCGCGGGTTTTGCGCTCTGGCGTTTAGGTTCTGAAGATCCGTCGCTCTGGGCCGTCTTCGGCTCGTCGAAAACTGCTGCCTCGCCGGACGGTTTGCGCCAGATCGTTTACGGGTATGATGTTGACTTCGAAGGTACAGGCGAGATTCTTCAGGTCAGCGCCGAGCCTCGTGATGGATCACGGGAGTTCAAGGCGGAGCCGGCGAGCGGCCTTATAACAACAGAGCATTACACCGCGACACCATCTTCTTACGTTATTCAACGCGCGGGCGACCATCCGGGCATGATCGCCTTGACGTTCGACGACGGCCCGGACCCGGTCTGGACACCGCGCATCCTCGATATTCTGAAGCAGGAGAATGTGCCGGCGAGTTTCTTCATCATCGGCCAAAATGGGCAGGCCAATCCGGGCCTCGTGCGCCGCATCGTCGACGAAGGGCACGACATCGGTAACCATACTTTCACGCACCCGAACCTTGGTGAGATTCCGGGGCGGATCACCCAGTTGGAGCTCACCGCGACCCAGCGGCTGATCGAATCGCTCACAGACCGTTCGACCGTGCTCTTTCGTCCGCCTTACTTTGGTGATGCCGAGCCGCAAACCCCGGATCAAGTTGAACCTGTCGTTGAAGCCAAGAACTTGGGCTACATCACCGTCGGCTTGCACATTGATCCGGACGATTGGGCTTTGCCCGGCGCCGACGAGATCGTGAAGCGAACGATCAGCGGCGCGCTTGAGACCGACCCCGATGCGCGCGGCCAAGTCGTGCTTTTACATGACGGCGGCGGCGACCGCCGGCAAACTGTCGAAGCACTGCCGGAGATTATCCGTCAATTACGTGCCAAGGGTTTTCGCTTTGTCACCGTCTCGCAGCTCGCGGGGCTGACGCGCGACCAGGCGATGCCGTCCCTGCCGCCGGGAAGCCGTGGTGTTTACAGGCCGGCCGATCAGATCGCCTTTTACGGGCTCTCCATTGCCGGGCGCGTACTGCAATGGGTTTTTCTCATCGGCATTGTGCTCGGTGTTGCGCGCGTACTTTTTATCGGTAGTCTAGCCTTTGCGCAGTGGTGGCGCGCGAGACGTCGCGCGCGCGAGCATTTCGGGGAAGACTACCAGCCGACCGTTTCCGTGATCGTGCCCGCTTACAAAGAGGAGCGAGTGATTGCGCAGACAATCGAGAGCTTGCTCGCTTCCGATTACCCGAATCTCGAAATCATCGTCGTTGACGACGGCTCGCCTGACCGCACCAGCGAACTCGTGCGCGAACGATTCGGGGACGAGCCGCGTGTGCGCCTGTTCACGAAGGAGAATGGCGGCAAGGCCGAGGCGTTGAATTTCGGTTTACGGCAGACGACCGGCGAAGTCATCGTCGCACTCGACGCCGATACGATCTTTCCGCCCGGAACCGTCGGCGCGCTCGCGCACCGCTTCCACGACCCACAGATCGGCGCCATCGCAGGGAATGCGAAGGTCGGCAACCGCATCAACATCATCACGCGCTGGCAGGCGCTCGAATATATCACTTCGCAGAATCTGGACCGCCGCGCCTTTGCGAGCTTAAATTGCATCACGGTTGTGCCGGGGGCGGTGGGCGCTTGGCGGCGCAGTCTGTTGGAGCAGGCGGGCGGCTTCGCTTCGGATACGCTGGCCGAAGATCAAGATTTGACGATCAAGGTGCGGCGGCTCGGCTACAAAATTGGGTATTCCGAGCGGGCGG
The DNA here is from genome assembly GCA_964383905.1 of uncultured Blastocatellaceae bacterium. GTDB lineage: Bacteria > Acidobacteriota > Blastocatellia > Pyrinomonadales > Pyrinomonadaceae > CAYLJO01. Next base: position 14,899 of record CAYLJO010000001.1, on the reverse strand, counting down.
TCGCCTGGACGGAAGCGCCGGACACCTTGCGCGCGCTCGCCAAGCAGCGTTTCCGCTGGGCGTTTGGCACGCTCCAGTGCATGTGGAAGCATCGCGACGCGCTGTTCCGCCCGCGCTACGGCGCATTAGGTTTCGTCGCGATGCCGAACGTCTGGATCTTCCAGATTATTTTCCCGCTCATCTCGCCGGTGATGGATTTGATGCTGGTATGGTCGCTCGTCTCAGCCGCGCTTGAAAGGCTCGAACACCCGCAAGAGTATGCGATCACAAATCTCCAGCAGGTTGTGTTCTATTACGCGCTTTTTCTCGCCGTCGATTGGCTGGCCGCCGCGTTCGCTTTTGCTTTAGAAAAGAACGAGCGTTGGCGCCTGCTGTGGTGGCTCTTCTTGCAGCGTTTCTGTTACCGGCAGGTGATGTATTACGTGATGGTCAAATCGGTTGCGGTCGCGGCGCGCGGCGCGATCGTCGGCTGGGGCAAGCTGGATAGAAAAGCGACCGTGCAAGCACAACAGTGAAAGGGATGAAAAAAGGAGACGCGAATAAGTGTTGCTTGCCCCCTCTCCGCGTCTCCTTTTTGTCATCTAAGGTCCGACTTTTGGCTTAGGCGTTGGCGTCGAGGTGGGCTTTGGTTCAGACTGAAGTACGCGTGATTGGTCGGGCGCGTCCGACGAAGTGTGCAGGTGAATGGCTTTCCATGAGCCGTTAATGTATTGGAATACAACCGTCATGCGGCCCGACGCAGTTTCCGGCACGCCACGATAAGTCTGCGATTGCGTCCACAGGCAGGTTACGACCGCGCCATCGCGCCCGATCATTTTCACGTGCCTGTCACGCACGTCAAGTTTCACGTCTTTAACATTCGGGTAAGAACTTGCGCGATTCTCGCGCATCTGCTCCCAACCCTTCGTGACCGTACCATTGTTATTGAAGAGGATTAGTTGGGGCGAGTTCCAATAGACTCGTGTGACGGCATCGACATCCGCGCGGCGGATGCCGTTGAGCAGAGAATCGAAGGCCGCATACACGCCGGCCGGTGTCGGATCTTGCGCGCCGCGCGCCCCCTGATTGCGTCCCGCGCGGCGGGTGCGCGGTTGTGCGGCAGAAGTCTTCTGGGTGTTTGAGTCCTGTTCTTCATTGGCGGCGGCGGATTGCGTTGTCGTCGTGGTCGTCCGGTTCCGCGTCGCCTGCGTTGACGTGTTCGTATTCTGCGCGACACTCAGGGTCGCGCACGCGAGAATCAAGATGATAACGGCGGAGAGAAATTTAAACATTACACACTCCTCAACATTGAAGTAAGTATGACGCGACGGCGGCATTTTAGATACTGCCCCCGCTAAATCTTCAGGAATACCCGGACCACCTTTATCAGGCCGTGAGCCACGGCTCCGAGCTTCGCAACCGTCTGACTGAGCGGTCGCGCCCGATGACTTCGAAGAGATCGAACATTGATGGGCCGACGGCCTGACCGGTCAGCATTGTGCGCGCGGCATTGATTAAAAGCCCGGCCTTGACGCCCGCCCTTTCGGCAAACGAGCGTAACGCGGTTTCACTGGTTGTCGCGGTAAACGGCTCGACCTTTTCAAGTGTGCCGGCCAGGGCGGGCAACAACTCTCGGAGACGCGGCTCTTTCAAAAGATTCTTCTTGACCGCCGCATCATCGAAATCAAAATCATTGGAGAAAAATGCGCGACCCTGCCCGGAGAAATCTTTGAGGGTGTGATAGCGCTGGCGGATCAGCTCGACGGTCTTCTCAAACCATTCGCGTTCATCCTCTTCATACTCTTCTCGCCACAATTTATTCGCCCGCAATTCTGCTTTGATCAGGGGCATGAGCTCGGCGAGCGCCATTTTATGAATGTACTCGGCGTTCATCCAGAGGGCCTTGGCGTCAGTCCACTGGCGGGGGTCGTGCTCGTTGAAGTTGAAAATGGCGTTGGCGCGGCCGATTCCTTCCAGCGAGAATTTCGCGATGAGCTCTTCCAGCGTCATGATCTCCTGATCAGTGCCGGGCGACCAGCCGAGCAGCGCAAGGAAGTTGCGAAAAGCCGCGGGCACGAAGCCACGGTTGCGGTAGGTCGTCAGCGAGACGACTTCGCCGTGCTTGCGCTTCGAGAGTTTGCCTTTATTCGGCGCGAGTATCAGCGGCAGGTGAGCAAAGCGCGGCGGCCGTGCGCCGAGGGCCTCGTAGAGAAGTATCTGCTTATGCGTGTTGGTTAAATGGTCCTGCCCGCGAATCACGTCCGTGATGCCCATCTCAATATCGTCGAGCACCACCGACAGGTTATACAGCGGGTGGCCGTCGGAGCGCAGCAGCACGAGGTCTTCGATCTCGGCATAGTCACGCCCCTGATCCCCGTAAACGGCATCATGAAAGAAGGTCTTCCCTTCGCGCGGGACTTTCAAGCGGATCGCGAAAGGCTCGCCCGCGGCGGCGCGACCGTTCGATTCTGCCGCCGGCAGATCACGGTAAGGATTGCTTCGATGATCCTGTCCTTCGGCGGCGTGTGTGCGTGCGCGATCGGCGATGCCCTGCTTCACGTTAGCATCGGGGCGCTCCTCTTTCGGAGTGAAATCCCTGTAAGCCTTGCCCTCTTCGAGCAGCCGTAGGGCCGCCGCCCGGTGCTTTCCCGCGTTGTCGGATTGAAAGACGAGTTGTTCGTCATAATCGAGGCCGAGCCACTCGAGGCCCTCAAGGATCGAGCGCGTTGATGCTTCGGTCGAGCGCTGCAGGTCCGTGTCTTCGATGCGCAGCAGAAACTTACCGCCGGTTTTGCGCGCATAGAGCCAGTTGAAAAGCGCGGAGCGCGCCGAGCCGATATGCAGGTAACCGGTCGGCGAAGGTGCGAAACGAACGCGAATAGTCATGGCTGATAAGTTAATCCAAATCTGTAGAGATTTTTTGTTGCTTAATGAGCGCGAACCTGCCGCTGTAAGTCTGCGATCTGACGGCTCAATTCCTCCAGCCGTTCAATGATTTCGGCCTGCCTTTGCTCGTCAACCGCCGGCCTTTTGCCCTGCAGGAAAAAGACGCCGCCCGGCTCGAGCACGCAATTTTCGACTTCGTCGAGATTGGCGAAACCCTGGCGGTGCGCGACTGAGATCAACTCGGCCTCCGTCAGGAGTTCCTTCGCCAGTCCTTCGGGTCGCACTTGTCCGTTCTCAATCAAGGCGGTCGGCGTGCCTTCAATCAACTGATCGAGGCGCCTGTGTTTGAAGATAAAGCGTACCACAAGGTAGTTGATAAAGAGCAGCGAGAAAGCCCCGATCAGTCCGCCGGTGACCGAGTTGTCATCGCCGATAATGGCGTTCTGCACGGTGTTGGAAAGCGAGAGCAGCACCACGAGATCGAAAGGATTGAGTTGCGCCAGTTCGCGCTTACCAAAAATGCGCAGGAGGATGACCAGAAAAATGTAAACGATGGCCGGACGCGCCATCTTTTCGGCCACTGGAAGGGCCAGATGAAACATGCTCTGGATCGCCTTGTCATTCCATATTTCAGGGAACATTGTGCGCCGATCTCCTTACCGAAGTAACTATAGTTTAGCCGAGACTACGACGTTTAACGCGCGCAAAATCGTGGCTCGTGCGCCCGGGTGAGAAAATATTAGAAGTGAGAATACAGGCGATGCCCCGCGCTAAAAGAAACGGGTCACCTGAGCACTCATGCAGGTGACCCGTTTGATAAATCTTGATCATGGCGGAGATGACAGGATTCGAACCTGTGATGGGCTTTTGACCCATAACGGTTTAGCAAACCGCCGCCTTCAGCCACTCGGCCACATCTCCGCACCCGAAATTCGGGCGAAAAATTATTCTAATCCGTGGCGCGAGATTGTCAAGGCGACGGGCGGGCGGAGTGCGGCAATCAGAGTTTGGTAAGGAAATAGGGTAACCTTTTGCACAAATCGCCAAACTTGTTGTAGGAGGTTACCCCATGGAATCTGAGATTCGTGCCGTGATTGTGCCATTGGCTGAAAGACTTATCAAGCAACTGACAGAAGTGCGCGAGAAGTCTGCCCATCAGCCCCTCGATTTATTTGCCCTTGAACTGTTGGTCAGCAAACTGCTGGCACAGTTCGCGCTCTCGTTGCTCGCAGGCTTGATCGGGCTGTGGCACGGACGTGACAAAGTCACGCCGCGCATCCGGTGTCAAGATTGCGGCTCTCTTCTGCGAGTGCAGAAGTACCTGCGCCGCCCTGTGATCTGTTGTTTCGGGCGCTTCTCCTACGAGCGGGCCTATTACTATTGTCGTGCTTGTCACCAGAGCCGCTTTCCACTGGATGAATCTTTAGGGGTAGGTGAGCGGGAATGCAGCCCGCGGTTGCAGCGGGTGCTGGCTTACTTGTCGGCGCACCTCTCCTTCGGTGTGGTGGAGCAAGCCGTGCGGGAATGCTACGAGTTGGGACTCAACCACGAGACGATCCGGCAAGTGGCGGAGGATGTCGGGGCACAAGCGCGGGCGTGGGAGGAGCGCGAGCGTCAGGTTTATGAAGAATCGGCAGTTGTGCCCGGGCCGACGACGGGCAGAGCCAAGACCTGGATCATTGAATGTGACGGTAACCAGGTCGGATTACAGGATGGGCGCTGGCAAGAAGTTAAGGTCGGGTTGGTGTATGAGTTGGGCGCGCGGGTCGAACCCTACACGGGCAGGCATGAATTACTCAAACGTGAGTTGGTAGCGCGCCGCTGTCGGTGGGAAGGGTTCGCCTCACACTTCTGGTGTGCGCTGCAACGTGCCGGGGTGCGCGCTGGCGACCGCTTTGTGGCGGTGGCCGACGGGGCGCACGCGATCTCTGCAAATCTTTTCGTTTATCGCGCCGCAAGCGACCCGCATTCGAGATTTCTATCATGTGGCCGAGCGGGTTCATGCCATCGGTGAGTTGCGCTTCGGGGCCGAGAGTCAGCAGGGGAAAGATTGGAGACAGGCGCAACTGCACAAGTTGAAAGCATCAGAGGTGGCCTCAGTAGTGCGCTCTATCGCACATCTGAAGTTGGAGACCAAGCAGGCACAAGAGACCAGAAGGCAAGTGTTAGGCTACTTTGAGAATCATCGTGCAGCGATGGATTACGCGCGATACCAAGGGGGAGGCTTACCGATTGGGAGTGGTGCAGTCGAAGGCGGATGTCGCCTGATCGGGGCGAGAACGAACGGATGTGGTCGGCGGTGGAGCGAGAAGGGCTGTGATGAGATTGTAGCGTTGAGAGTGGCAGTCTTGAATGAGCGTTTAGATTGCATCCGCCCGCGCCCTAAGCTCACATTAGGGCTGGCAGCTTGAGTTACCAAACTCTGATTGCCGCACTCGGCGGAAGAAAGGCAGGGTGATAATTCTCTCGAAACGAACCCGACTACCTAATCAGGCGCTTACTGCCTACTGCTTTGCGCCTTCCGCAGTGTAGAATCGTCGGCGCGATGCGGAAGTTTTCTCTCACGCGAAGACAATTTCTGAGCGGGCTGGCGGCCGCGCCGCTCGTCGCCATCTCAGCCACATCCGCTTACGCGAGCCTGATCGAGCCGTATGATTACGAGGTCTCTGAGAGAGATATTTTCATCCGCGGGCTACCCGCCAGTTTCGACGGCTATCGCATCACACAGATCTCGGATGTGCACCATAGCCGCATCGTGAGCATCGATGAAGTCCGTCATGTGGTTGAACTGGCCAAACAAACGAGGCCCGACTTAGTGGCTCTGACCGGCGATTACACGACTGCATACCGCCGCTACATAGAGCCTTGCGCGGAAGCTCTCGGCGCGCTCAGCGCCCCCGACGGCGTGTGGGCCGTGCTCGGAAACCACGATCACTACACAGACCCACAGTTGACGGCGCGTGCGCTCACGCGTGCGCGTATAGAAGTTCTCAATAACGCGAACACGACCATCCGGCGCGGCGCGGACACGCTTCAGCTCGCCGGTATAGATGACTGGTTATGGGCCGGGACGGATTGGCCGCGCGCCCTTTATGGTATCAACAAAAAGCAGCCGTTGCTGCTGCTCTCACACCAGCCGCGCGTCTTTGATCTCGCCGAGACGCAAAACATCTCGCTCATAATGAGCGGGCACACACACGGCGGACAAATCCGCATACCTTTTATTGGGCCTCCGGCGCGCTACACGGCTGATGACCTCAGATACGTGTGCGGGCTTTACCGGCGTGGCGGAACACAACTCTACGTCTCGCGTGGCACAGGCGTCATCGGGCTACCCGTCCGCTTCGGCGTGCGGCCCGAAATCGCCGTGCTGCGATTGCGGCGGGCGATGTAAAAAGTTTCGAGATGACGTGAAATCTTCGGCTGATGGGCGCACGGGGGGCAACCTACCGGACGAGGATTGCGAAGCGGCTCCGCCGCTATCTGATAATGAGGCCGAGCGCGCAGCCTGCCCCCACCAAACCGCTTTAAAAAGTCCTATTTTTTCGGGCCCTCATCGCTTGATCATCTTGAAAGAACCCACCGGCAGGTGAGAAATTCAAGGGAATCTTATCGGGCCAGGGATTATTTGGGCCCTCCCAACGCCTCTTGAGGGCAATTGCATGATTGCAGGTATATGGTTGACTTACTCCTCTTGTTCGTGTATAAAGTACTTTGCGTAGTAAAGCACGGTCTTCGTAGTTACTTGATGGGGTCCCGAGGGTAATGGTCATGAAAAGTTAAGTGCAGGCATGGTGGGAAGGCCACAGAGCTTCCCTTTATCGTGCCCGGCCTGTTCTTCGGAGCCATTATCAATTAGCATACCGTGGGCCATCCACGTGCCAGAGAATTGAGGACTGATCACGCATCATATTGTAAAAATTTCATAGGATGGCAAAACGCGGCTTCAGGCGTTACAATACGCGCGACATGAAACTCCTACAAACCATCAATTCACCGGCAGACCTGCGCCGCTTGCGCCCCGAACAGTTGCAAGAGGTGGCGGACGAAATCCGCCAGTACATTCTCGAAACGATGTCCCGCGTCGGCGGCCACACAGGCGCGTCGCTCGGCGCCGTCGAGCTGGCCGTCGCGCTTCACTACGCTTTCGACACCCCGCGCGACCGTGTCGTCTGGGACGTGGGCCATCAAGCTTACGCGCACAAAATCCTGACGGGCCGCCGCGACCAGCTCCCGACCATCAAGCAGTACGGGGGAATCAGCGGCTTTCTCAAACGGGAAGAGTCGGAGTATGACCTGTTCGGCGCGGGGCACGCTTCAACCTCCCTCTCCGCCGCGCTCGGGATGGCGATTGCGCGCGACCGCAAAGGAGAGACCCATCACGTGTGCGCGCTGATCGGGGATGCTTCACTGGCCGGCGGCATGGCGATGGAGGCGATCAACCAGGCGGGCCACTTAAAGACACGTCTGATCGTGCTCTTGAACGATAACGAGATGTCGATTGCGCCGGCGGTTGGCGCGCTCACAGGCTATCTCAATCGTTTGCGCGGGGCGCAAGGCTATCACCGCTTCAAAGACGAAGTGGGCGAGACATTGCTCTCGATCCCGGCCTTCGGCGAGCAACTACATCACGCGGCCAAGACGGTCAAGGATGCGCTGGCTGCGGCAGTACTTCCGGGCGCGCTCGTCAACGAGCTCGGCTTTAAGTACATCGGCTACGTGGACGGCCACAACCCTCGCGCCCTGGTCGCGGCGTTGCGCGAGGCCCAGCAGATCAAAGACGGGCCGGTAATCGTCCACGCGATGACGACGAAGGGTAAGGGCTACGAGCACGCCGAAAATAACTACTACAAGTGGCACGCGACGGGCCCATTCGATATGGCGACCGGCCATCTGATCAAGTCCAAAGCGTCCGCGCCGACCTACACATCCGTGTTCGGCCAGACGATGTGCGAACTGATGGCGAAGGATGAAAAGATCGTGGCGGTAACGGCGGCGATGCCGGACGGGACCGGCGTTGACATGATCCTCGAGAAGTTTCCCGAACGAGCTTTTGATGTCGGCATTGCCGAGCAACACGCCATCACTTTTTCAGGGGGGATGGCCTGCGAGGGCCTGAAGCCTGTGGCCGCCATCTACTCGACATTTTTACAGCGTGCCTTCGATCAGGTCATGCACGATATCTGCATCCAGAACCTTAACGTCACATTCGCGCTCGACCGCGCAGGCATTGTCGGCGGTGACGGCCCGACCCATCATGGACTGTTAGACATCGCGTACCTGCGACCCATGCCGAACATGATCGTGATGGCTCCAAAGGACGAGGCGGAGATGCGCGACATGTTGCTGACGGCGATCGAGCACCCGGGGCCTGCCGCCTTCCGCTACCCGCGCGGCAACGGCCTCGGTGTGGATATCAGTCGCGGGCCGCGGATCCTGGAAATCGGTAAGGGTGAAATCCTGCGCGACGGGGGCGATGTGGCGATTATCGCCTACGGCTCGATGGTTCAACCATCTTTGAAGGCGGCGGAGCAACTGGCGAATGAGGGGAAAGAAACAACGGTAGTCAACGCCCGCTTCGTCAAGCCGCTCGATGCCGGACTTCTGCTTGCCCTGGCGCGCACCAAGCGCCTGATCGTGACTGTCGAAGAAGCTTACCTCGCCGGTGGCTTTGGCTCCGCGGTGATGGAACTTCTGGAAGAGAATGGCCTGCAGGATAAAGTGCGTATTGTGCGCATGGGCGTGCCCGACCGCCTCGTCACTCACGGTGACCCGAAATTACTGCTGGCAAAGTACGGTCTTGACGCGGACGGAATCTATACGCGTGTGAATGAGAGTATTGAAGTTTTAGAGGACCGTCGGGCGAAACGGCAGAGGGTATGAGCTTAGCTCCCCCAATGTGATAACCTTTTGGCATGCGCGCCCGCCGCTGTTTTCAACGCAGACGGGCGCGCTGCTTTTGATGCACGAAAAAGTTCGAGTTCAAGCGCAGGCAGGGTACTTAGACGCCTCAACCCACATCTAAGGTTTGCGGCTAAAGTAAAGGTTAGATAGGGGTTAAGGGCTCGATCGGGGGCCGGGCGGGCCGCCTGGCCTCAATTTTGCTGTAATGTCAGTTGTAAATTAGCGATGGTGTAATCGCGCTATTGCCGGAAACGATAATCCTAAGACAAATGGAACAAAAAAGAAGAATCATCATCACGACAGGTAATGAACCGGAAGGCGCGCTTCCGTCTCCGCATTTCGACGCCGAGGCGACGCTTTTGGCCCGCCCGGTTATGCCACTCACGCCTGACGCCGCCGAGTCGTCTCGCGGTACGCACGCGAAGGCCGCTAAGGAGCCGCCGGCGAGACGTTCCCCGCTGCTGCTGGTTCTTATTGTTCTGGCCGCCCTCGGCGTGGGCGTGGCGGGCGGCCTCGCGATAGGGCTTTACCAGAATCGTCGACAAACGGAGCCTTCGGTCGCCGCCCAGCCGCCTGTCGCTGCGCCGACCGTCAATCCACGCATCACAAAGCCTGCTGAGGCGATAAGCAAAGCGCAGCCGCCTTCTGCTCCACCCGTGGTCAAGGAGGAAAAGCCGACCCCCCAACCCTCACCCGTCACGCCAGCCACGGCAGTTGAAAAAGCGCCGCTAACACCGGCCACGGCGGTTGCAGGGGCGCCGTCGCCGTCAGTGACGAAGGATAAAAAAACGACCGAGCCCACGGCCCGCCCCAAAGTTTCCTCCGTTCTGACCAGGGAGCACACCCCGCGCGAGATTCCGAACCCGGAAGGCACACGGGTCTCGCTGCCTACTGCGACGCGTGAGGAGCCACAGAGCGCCCGCAAACCCGATGGCGACGACTATAAGAGAAGAAGGACACAGCAGCGTCGCGCACGCAGCGACGAAGAGAGCGCTGACGAACTCCCGCGGCAGACCAGGCGCACAAACGACGGGTTAAATCGGATCAGAGATATCTTCGAGGGTGTCCGGCCGTAAAATAAGGCAAAAGTAAAAAGGCAAAAGGTAAAAGTAAAGATTATCTCATCCTTTTGCGTTCTTTAGAGATGAAGCGTGAGCGCATCGACAAACTGCTCGTCGAACGCGGTCTCGCGCCTTCACGCACGAAGGCGCAAGCGCTCATCATGGCGGGGGTCGTGTTGGTCGGCGAACAGCGCGTCGCGAAGCCATCAGAAGCTTTCTCGGCCGATGCGCTCATCCGCATCAAGGGCGCGGGGGATCCGGCGGCGCGTTATGTCGGTCGCGGCGGCGTAAAACTGGAAGCGGCGCTCCGCGAGTTCGGGCTGGAGGTCAGCGGCCTTTTATGTTTGGACGTAGGTGCTTCGACCGGTGGCTTTACGGATTGTCTGTTGCAGCACGGCGCGCGGCGCGTCGTCACACTCGATGTCGGCCACAATCAGCTTGACTGGCGATTGCGAAACGACCCGCGCGTAGAGGTGCGGGAGGGGGTCAACGCGCGCTACCTGAAGCCCGAGGAGTTTGCTACAAAATTTGATCTCGCTGTGATGGACGTGTCATTCATTTCTGCGACCAAAGTAATACCCGCCATTGTACCCTTGTTGACGGGTGAGGCGCGCCTGATGACGCTCATTAAGCCGCAGTTCGAGGTGGGACGGGGCGAAGTCGGCCGCGGCGGCATCGTCAGGGACCCCGCGAAGCATGCGCGCGTAATTGAAGAAGTAAACCAGTCGGCGCGAGAACTCGGGCTCGTTGTGCGCGGGGTGATCGTTTCGCCACTGCGCGGAGCGGACGGCAACACGGAATTTCTTGCGCTGTATGAACGGGCGGAGGTATGACCGGCGTGACAGGGGAGCGGGAAGCGCTCGCGCGTTTGCAGCGTCTTAAGACTTCCTATCAAAGTTTCATTAAAGTTAATTACGAGCATGCGGCGGAGGATTGCAAGACATGCCCGACCGCCGGCGTCTGCTGCACGGACGCGCATTTCGTCAACGTCTACATCACAAGGTTAGAGGCCGTCGCGATCCGCGAGACTCTGGAGCGCACGCCACGCTTGACGGATGAAGGACGACGAATTGTGTACCTTCGCGCCCGTGAAACGGTAGATCGCTACGGGCTACGGCCCTCGGGGGACACGTTCGCGCAGACTTATTCGTGCCCGCTTTTTGAGCCAGCCGCGGGATGCCTCGTGCACCGTCGCGCAAAGCCCGCGCCGTGCATTCAGCATGCGTGTTACCAGGACTGGGAAGACTTGCCGCCCGTTTTTCTACAATCACGCACGGAGCACCGCGTCGAACAATTGAATACGGCAGTGTACGGGACGGCATGGGCCTGGTTACCGACACCGCTCTGGCTCTGTCTCGTTGACCCCTCATCGGACGGCGTGGAGTTTAAACAACTCACACGTGAGTGGAGTACGCGGGCAGTCAAATGCACAGGCAACTCCCGACATCATGCGCGGCGACCGGGCAATGGCGTTGACATTCGTCGCTCCGGTTTGCCCATCATTGGTCAAAGTTTTCCACAGATTTTTCCACAGCCGCCCCGCCGGTAAGTGCCAGATACTTAAAGTATTTTCTGCTTGACATGCCTTCACCAGACTGTATAATGCGCATCCTGTCACGGGCTCACGGGCACGTGACCGACGAGGAGAAGAGGAACGGCGCGGTGACGCATCGTTCGCGGGAGATAGCAGGCGGCTGTTATTTCTATTACGCTCCACGTTGAGGCCGAAAGGCTTGCTAAGAGGAAGTCATTGACTTCCTTGAGCGCCCGGATCAAAACGGGTGGCGCCCTTTGGAGAGGACCCGCCAGGGGGTAGCAGAAGCCGCTCAAGTCGAAAGGCTTGGGCCTCGTTGCCGGGGACGTAACCGGCGGTGGAGGAAAAGCCACCACACCAAAAACCAAACGGCAGAAGCGTTCCACAAGAGCGCCGTAATTCATGAAAATGAGTTAAAGCCGACCGGGTTGCGCCGACCGCCGGCGCACACTCCGGGATATAAATCGGTGACTCCTGCGTGTACATGCGGAGTTGCCAAAACCCCATGAACCGCTTCGGCGGTTTAACGGGATCAAAGATTGCGCTGCTTTCACGTGTGGGAAGCAGCGCAATCTCTTTTTTATCGCTTTTTGATTGTGCGTTGACACTCCAAAGTAGGCGCGAGTATCATCCGAATCGTTTCGATTAGTGATAAAAATTCAAAGCTTATCAGAATCTTTACCAAGAGGCTGATGCGCCTTCGGTCAGAAAGCGCGAGCATTCTTCTCCTCAAGCAAGGTTGATTCATGGCAAAGCCAGCAATACGTCGTGTCGGTGTCGTGGTGAAACCACATCAACCGGAGGCGTTGGAGACCGTCTGCCGCCTGGTTGAATGGCTCGACGCGCGCGGGCTCAAGCTGGTCGGCGGGCTCGACATCGACCGCGCCCAGATTGAGCACGAAACCGGCTGCGCGATTGAAGCGATAGAGAGCGAAAAGCTGGCGGAAAAAGTTGATCTGATCCTCGTGCTGGGCGGAGACGGGACCATGATCGCGACGGCGCGCATGGTTGGCGACAGCGAGGTGCCCGTGCTCGGCGTCAATTATGGAAGCCTGGGCTATCTCGCAGAGTTTCGCATCGAAGAGATGTTTCCCGCGCTCGAATCCATCCTCGAAGGAAACTACCGCCTTGACAAACGCGTGATGCTAGCCGCCGAGCTCTTCCGCGGCGAGGAGCGGCTGCTCAAGAATCGCGTCCTCAATGATGTCGTTATTAATAAATCCGCGCTCGCGCGCATCATCGAAATCGATGCTTACCTGCACAAACAGTTCGTCAACTCGTTTCGCGCGGACGGGCTGATTGTCTCTACCCCGACGGGTTCTACCGCCTATAACCTGTCGGCAGGTGGGCCGGTAATCTTCCCTTCAATGAACGCCGTCGTCATTACACCGATCTGTCCTTTCACGCTGTCGAACCGGCCGATCGTTGTGCCTGACGATGCTTTGATCGAACTCTGTTTAAGAACGCCCGATGAGGAAGTGGCGCTCACGCTGGACGGGCAAGTCGGATTCCCTCTCGCCGCCGGAGACCGTGTACTGATCCGAAAAAGCAGCGCCACGTTCAACATAGTCCAGCCGACGAATAGAAATTATTTCGATCTCTTACGCGACAAATTACGCTGGGGAAGGTAAAACCGCTTTCGGGTTCGAGAACCACTTTAACTCGGAACTTATCCTATGGCTCGACCGACTGAAGGGAAGCCGAAATCACCAAGGCCCTGGTACCGTCCGTCGCTCACCATGCAGATCATGATCGGGCTGGTGGTCGGCGGCCTTATCGGATGGCTTAGGCCCGACTGGGGTAAGGCTGTCTATTTCCTGCGGGACATCTTTCTTAACCTGATCAAGTCGATCATCGCGCCGCTGGTCTTCTCGACTCTCGTCGTCGGGATCGCCGGCGGGGGAGATTTAAAGAAGGTCGGGCGCATGGGCGTCAAGGCGCTGCTCTATTTTGAGATTGTCACGACGGCGGCGCTGTTTATCGGGCTCGGCGTGGTCAACTGGGTTAGGCCGGGCGTCGGCGTGGTGCTCAGTGCTGCCAATTCGGATGCCGCGAGGCAGATTCAACAAACTCCGCCGAGAGGATTCACGGACACGATTATTCATATCTTCCCGGCGAGCATCATTGATTCAATGGCCCGCGGCGATGTGCTACAGATCGTGGCATTCTCCGTCCTATTCGCGATGGCCGTCTCGGCGATTGGCGAGAAGGGCAAGCCGATCCTCAGAGCTTGCGAGAGCCTGTCGCAGATCATGTTCAGGTTTACCAGTTATGTCATGATGTTTGCGCCAGTCGGCGTGGCTGCAGCAATGGCCCATACTATCGGCGCACAAGGCCCCGGGGTGCTCAAAAATTTGGGATACTTGATCGCCTCGCTTTATCTTGCGCTGATTATCTTCGTGGTGGTGGTACTGGGCGCTGTCGCACTCATCGCACGGGTCCCGATAAAACAATTTTTGAAAGCGGTGCGCGAACCCGTAACCATCGCTTTCGCCACCACCAGCAGTGAATCAGCGCTGCCGAAAGCGATGGAAGTGATGGAGCGCCTCGGCGTTCCGCCCCGTATCGTCGGCTTCGTGATGCCGACCGGCTACAGTTTCAATCTCGACGGGACGACGCTGTACCTGGCGATGGCCTCCGTCTTTATCGCGCAGGCGGCCGAGCCCGCGACCGGAGTTCACCTGAGCCTCAGCCAACAAATTATCATGATGCTGACTTTGATGGTCACTTCCAAAGGTGTTGCCGGCGTGCCGCGCGCTTCGCTGGTAATTTTGCTGGCGACCCTCAACACTTTTCTGCCTAATGGGATCGGCCCCGTCGGAGTCGCGGTGATCTTCGGTGTTGACGAATTGATGGATATGGGGCGCACGTCGGTCAATGTTTTGGGCAACTGCCTGGCGACCGTTGTCGTGGCCCGTTGGGAGGGCGAGTTCGACGACGAGCGCGCACGTGTTTTCGGCACGCCACTGGAAACAGGACTGGAATTGGCCGCGGGCGAACCGGCCTTCGCCGAAGCCGCCGCGCAAGGTGATTGAGCGCCTTACCGCGACGCCAACCGTAGCGGCAGCAGGTTAGAGAATCCCATCAAAGTTAACTCCACAAGGTTCAACCTTTGATCATTGTTTGCGTCCCACGCCTACCTGTCAGGTCTCCGGAACCCGCCGCACAAACGCCGCTCACTCGCGCCGCATTCTGGTGCTTCCCCTCGCCACACGTAGTGCAAAATGAAAGCATGCCCTCGGTGCGTGTTTAGTGTACGAGAATAATCCTTGAGAGCTTCTCCGCCGCGGGGCGTTCCAACTAGCGCGGCGGATAACCACGTAATAAACCCCCGGCATCTCCCGCAAGCACATTACCCATAATGGAACAAAAGATGCATAATATGGCTCGATAAGCTGAAAGTGTAGATTCTTTTCAGGAGTTCTGCCGCCTTCGCAAAGGCCCAATTCCGAAATTGCGCTATGCTCTTCGGGCGCTCTGTGCAGAAGGTGTAGATCTTAATCTTAGAGGATTGCGACGATGATTCTCCCAATAA